>CAZEOR010000045.1:0-11921 GCA_964513695.1 uncultured Thiobacillus sp. | reverse complement strand
TGAGGAAGTCGTGGGCACGGTGCATGCCACGCTTGGACGGGGACTTCTTGTTCTGTTGAACGGCCATGTTCCTACTCCTTGAAAAAACCCTGCGTCAAGCCTGATACCCCGGACCGCACGCGCCATCGGGATGGCGCGGCGACACGGGCAGGCTCAACAAAATCTCGTCTTCCACCAGGGATGCCACATCCAGCTTGCCATCGACAACCAGGGCATCCACCAGGGGATCTTCCGCTTCCCAGCGCGCCAGTTCCGATTCGTCCCGGGCGATGGGGAGCGTATTGCTCAATTCGAGCCGTTCCCGGAACGGCTCCAGGCAGCGCTGGCAGGTGAGCCAGACATCCGCCTCTATCCACAATCTCAGCACGGGTTTTCCCGCTTCGACGCCACCCGCAATTCGGTATTGCACCGCAGCATCTTCTGAGGTCAAATTGCCCTGCAACCGGGGCAGCATTTCGGCGCGGAGTTCGCCTTCCAGGCTTTCGCCGGAGCGGGCAAATCTCAGCAAGTCCAAGTGTCCCGATGCAGACATAAGCCGTAAATGCTAAGCTTTACGGCCTTTTTTGTCAAAGTTACGGGATCATTTCGGCGTTGTTCCCGTGTCGAAATCCTGACCGCGTCACTTATTTGAAGGCCACAGCGTGATCAAGAAGATACTCATTGCCAACCGGGGCGAGATCGCGGTCCGCATCGTGCGGGCCTGCAAGGAAATGGGGATCCAGTCGGTGGCCATCTACACCGACGCCGACCGCCACGCCCTCCACGTCAAGAAAGCGGATGTGGCCTACAACATCGGCTCGGACCCGGTGCTGGGCTATCTCAACGCCCACAACATCGTGAACCTGGCGGTGGCCTCCGGCTGCGACGCCCTCCACCCCGGTTATGGTTTCCTCTCGGAGAACCCGGTCCTGGCGGAAGTCTGCGCCCGGCGCGGCATCAAGTTCATCGGCCCCTCCCCCGAAGTCATCACCCAGATGGGCGACAAGATCCAGGCGCGCCAGGCCATGATCAAGGCCGGCATCCCGGTGGTGCCCGGCTCCGACCACAACCTGGAAAACGCCGAGGAAGCCCTCAAGCTGGCCAAGGAGATCGGCTACCCGGTCATGCTCAAGGCCACCAACGGTGGCGGCGGGCGAGGTATCCGGCGCTGCGACTCCGACGACGAACTGGTCAAGAACTACGAGCGGGTGGTGTCGGAAGCCACCAAGGCCTTCGGCAAGCCCGAGGTGTTCATTGAGAAGTGCGTGGTGAACCCCAAGCACATCGAAGTGCAGATCATCGGTGACAGCCACGGTAGTTGCGTCCACCTGTACGAGCGGGACTGCTCCATCCAGCGCCGCAACCAGAAGCTCATCGAGATCGCCCCATCGCCCCAGTTGAGCGATTCCCAGCGCGAATACATCGGCAAGCTGGCGGTGCGTGCCGCCAAGGCAGTGGGCTACGAGAACGCCGGCACCGTCGAGTTCCTGCTGGACCACGACAACCAGTTCTACTTCATGGAGATGAACACCCGCCTCCAGGTGGAGCACACGGTGACCGAGAACATCACCGGCATCGACATCGTCCAGGAACAGATCCGCATCGCCGACGGCATGCCCCTGCAATACAAGCAGGAGGACATCCACTACCGGGGTTTCGCCATGGAATTCCGCATCAACGCGGAAGACCCCCAGAACAGCTTTCTGCCCAGCTTCGGCCGCATCACCCGCTACTACGCGCCGGGCGGCCCCGGCGTGCGCACCGACGCGGCCATGTATTCCGGCTACACCATCCCGCCCTACTACGATTCCATGTGCGCCAAGCTCACGGTCTGGGCGCTGACCTGGGAAGCGGTGATCGAGCGAGGCCGGCGCGCCCTGGACGACATGAAGGTCTACGGCGTGAAGACCACGATTCCCTACTACCAGGAAATCCTGCTCAGCCCGGATTTCCGCACCGGCCGTTTCAACACGGGCTTCGTCGACGCCCATCCGGAACTCCTCAACTACGCGGTCAACCGCCCCCCCGAACACGTGGCCGTGGCGCTTTCCGCTGCCATCGCCGCCCACCTCGGCATCTGAACGGAAGAAATCACGATGACTCAAGTCAAGATCACCGAACTGGTTCTGCGTGACGGCCATCAGTCCCTGATCGCCACCCGCATGCGCACCGAGGACATGCTGCCCATCTGCGGCAAGATGGACGCGGCCGGCTTCTGGTCCCTGGAGGCCTGGGGCGGCGCCACCTTCGACGCTTGCGTGCGCTTCCTCAAGGAAGACCCCTGGGAGCGCCTGCGCAAGCTGCGCAAGGCCCTGCCCAACTCCCGCATCCAGATGCTGCTGCGCGGCCAGAACCTGCTCGGCTACCGCCACTACCCCGACGATGTGGTGCGCGCCTTCGTGCAGAAATCTGCCGACAACGGCATCGACGTCTTCCGCGTCTTCGACGCCATGAACGATATCCGCAACCTGCGCGTGTCCATCGAGGCTGTGAAGGCTTCAGGCAAGCATGCTGAGGGCACCCTCAGCTACACCACCAGCCCGGTCCACGACATCCCCTACTTCGTCGCCATGGCACGCCAGCTGGAGGCCATGGGCTGCGACACCCTGGCCATCAAGGACATGGCCGGACTGCTCACGCCCTACACCACCGCCGAATTGGTGAAGTCCCTCAAGGCCGCCGTCTCCATCCCCATTCATCTGCACAGTCATGCCACCTCGGGCCTGGCCAGCATGGTGCACATGAAGGGGGTAGAAGCCGGCGCGGTGATGGTCGACACCTGCATCTCCGCTTTCTCGGAAGGCGCCAGCCATCCCACCACAGAAAGCCTGGTGGCCGCCTTCGCCGGCACCCAGTACGACACCGGCATGGACCTGGGCAAGCTCCAGGAGATCGCCGCCTATTTCCGCGAAGCGCGCAAGAAATACTGGCAGTTCGAGATGAGCGGACCCCAGGTGGATACCCGCATCCTGGTCTCCCAGGTGCCCGGCGGCATGATTTCCAACCTGAGCAACCAGCTCAAGGAACAGGGCGCGCTGAACCGGATGGACGACGTCCTCTCCGAAATTCCCCGGGTGCGCGCCGACCTGGGCTTCCCGCCCCTCGTCACTCCCACCTCCCAGATCGTCGGCACCCAGGCGGTGCTGAATGTGCTCACCGGCGGTCGCTACAAATCGGTCACCAACGAGGTGAAGAACTACCTGTTGGGCCGCTACGGCGCCGCCCCCGGCACTGTCAACGAGGAAGTGAAGAAGATGGCCGTGGGCAACCAGGAAGTCATCACCTGTCGTCCGGCCGATCTATTTACCGACGAACTGGACAAGCTGCGCGGCGAAGCCGAGGGCCTGGCCAAATCCGACGAAGACGTGCTGACCTATGCCATGTTCCCGGACATCGGCCGTACCTTCCTGCAGGAACGGGCCGCCGGCACCCTGACTCCGGAAGCCCTGCTGCCACCGGAATCCCGCGAGGCCATGTCCTGCCCCGCCGTCTACGCGCCTAGCGAGTTCAACGTCACCCTGCACGGCGAGACCTATCACATCCGCATCAAAGGTACCGGCCACGGCGGCGGCGAAGGCCAACGGCCATTCTATGTCCATGTGGATGGCGTCGCCGAGGAAGTGCTGCTGGAAGCGCTGGACGAAGTGGAAGTCACCCCGGGCGCAGGCGCACCGCGCAAGGCATCAGGCAAGAAGGGCGCTGGCGCCGGTGGTAGCAAGCAACGCCCCCGCCCCACCCATGCCGGCTGCGTCACCACGGCCATGCCAGGCACCATCGTCGATGTGAAGGTCAAGGCCGGGGACAAGGTCAAGGCCGGTGACGGCGTCCTGGTCATCGAGGCCATGAAGATGGAAAACGAAGTGCAGGCCCCGGTGGCCGGTACCGTGGTCCAGGTCCACGTGGCCAAGGGCGATGCGGTCACGCCGGACCAGGTCCTGGTGGAAATCCAGCCGGAGTGAAGCTGGTCCTCGCCTCGACATCGCCCTATCGGCGGGAGCTGTTGGCCCGCCTTGGCGTGCCCTTCGAAGTGGCCGCGCCCGATGTGGACGAAACGCCGTTGCCGGGGGAATCCCCCGACGACACGGCCCAGCGCTTGTCGGTGCTGAAGGCCCGTGCCGTCGCAGAGCGCTTTCCCGACGCCCTCATCATCGGCTCCGATCAGGTCGCCCTGTTGGAAGGTGTGCAGTTGGGCAAACCCGGCACCCATGAGAAAGCCGTCGCACAGCTACGGGCCATGCGCGGCAAGGCCCTGGAGTTCCATACCGCCCTCACCCTGCTGAACGCGAAGACGGGTTCCGTGCA
This sequence comes from uncultured Thiobacillus sp., assembly GCA_964513695.1. Lineage (GTDB taxonomy): Bacteria > Pseudomonadota > Gammaproteobacteria > Burkholderiales > Thiobacillaceae > PFJX01. Next base: position 7,640 of record CAZEOR010000045.1, on the reverse strand, counting down.
GACCGCCAACGTGCCGGTCCGCTTGGTGATGCGCGAATACAGCGACGCCCAGATCGAGGCCTATCTGCGCAAGGACCAGCCCTACAACTGCTGCGGCAGCGCCCGCAGCGAGTCCCTGGGCATCGCCCTCATCGCACGCTACGAGACCGAGGACCCCAATGCCCTGGTGGGCCTGCCCCTGATCAAGCTTACCGAGATGCTGGCCAACGAAGGCCTGGACGTGCTGACTTACGGTGGGGAGTGAGGGGTGCCCCCGCTAGGCGAGGATAGGTGGAGTGAGGGGAAACCCGCGCCCGGCACCCTGTACCTGATTCCCACCCCGTTGGGCGATACACCCTTGGAGCAGGTTCTTCCGGAAGCGACCCGCCGCATCGCCGTCGGGCTGTCGGTCTTCATCGTCGAACAGGCCAAGACCGCGCGCGCCTTCCTCAAGCAGTTGCCCACCGCGCTGCCGTTGCAGCAACTGACCTTGCTCGAACTCAACGAACACACACCGAAGAACCAGTTGGATAGCCTGCTGGCACCGCTTCTGGCCGGGCAGGATGTGGGCCTGATCTCGGAGGCCGGGTGCCCGGCAGTGGCCGATCCCGGCGCCGATCTGGCGCGCGTCGCCCACCGCCACGGCATCCGCGTGCGACCTCTGGTGGGCCCCTCTTCCATCCTGCTGGCGCTGATGGGTTCCGGCCTGGTCGGGCAGCGCTTCGCCTTCCACGGCTACCTGCCGACCAAGCCGGAAGACCGGGCCAAGGCCTTGCGCGAACTGGAAAAACGCGCGGAGAAGGAGGATGCGGCCCAAGCTTTCATCGAGACGCCCTACCGCAACAGCGCCATGCTGGAAGCCATCCTCTCGGCCTGCCGGGGCGACACCCTGGTCACGGTCGCCTGCGATCTGACCCTGGACAGCGAATATCTCGTCACCCGGCCGGTATCGGCTTGGCGCGGCCCCGCGCCGGACATCCAGAAACGTCCGACGGTTTTCCTGTTGTACCGACCCAAAGCCTGAACCTCAAAACGCCTCCCGCATGCGCAGATAGCTGGCGAAGCGGGGCAGGCCGTTCTTGTTCAACTCGCGGTAACGGTAGGTGATCAAGGCGCCAATGGGCGGCGGCGCGCGGCGGGTTTCATCATTGAATCCGGTGCCGATCCGGAAGCGGCGGCCATCCGGCGTTTCCACCCGCAACGCGCCCAGCATGCCCCGGTACTTGCCCTGTCCCGGCACATGACCGACGACCGTGGCTTCCGCGTCCAGCCAGGGCTTCACTTTCAGCAGGACATCGCCGCGTCCGGTCGCGTAGGGCGCATCCGCCAAGTGAAGCATCAGGCCCTCGCCCCCAGCCCGTACCACCTCGTTCATGCGCCGCATCAGTTCCGTACGATCGGCCACACGGAACTGCTCCACGGCTTGCAACCAGGGCACCGCAGAAGTCCTGACAAGTACCTGCATGGCTTCGATCCGTTCACTGAATGTCCCGGGCGCCTCCGGCAGTTCGAACACCATGTAGCGGACCTGGCGCCATTCCTCGTCCACGGGTTGTTGCTTGCGCACGATGCCGGAGAGGCGGTCGAAGCCGCCGCGACCGAACCAGAGTTCCCCATCCAGGGGCTGTGGGGGAAATCCGGCGGTGAACCAGGCGGGCGCATGGACCGCTTGACCGCTACGGAACCACAAGGACTTGCCGTCCCAGAAGGCTCGGGCGCCATCCAGCTTCTCGCTGACCCAATACAGGGAAACATCGGTCTGGTTCTGGTAGACGTTGGCGAGCAACAAGGCGGGCGTCGAAGGGCGTTCATCGGCTAGGGGTGCCCTTGCCAGTCCTGTTGCCAGCAGGAAAACGGCGAGAGCGAGGAACCAGAGGCGTCTGATCATTTGCCCCCGGCGGGCGGCATCAGGCCGGGAAGACCCCGGTGGACAGGTAACGGTCGCCCCGGTCGCAGACGATGGATACGATGACCGCATTCTCCACTTCCTGGGACAGTTGCAGGGCGGCATATAGCGCGCCACCCGAGGAGATGCCGGCGAAGATGCCCTCCTCGCTGGCCAGACGCCGGGCGGTCTCCTCGGCGGCTTCCTGGCCAACGTAGATCATGCGGTCCACCCGCTCGTAATCGCAGATGCTGGGCACATATTCCGCCGGCCATTTGCGGATGCCGGGAATCTGGGCGCCGTCTTCCGGCTGCACGCCGACGATCTGGATGGCCGGGTTCACTTCCTTGAGGTAGCGGGAGCAGCCCATGATGGTGCCGGTGGTGCCCATGCTGGAGACGAAATGAGTGATGCGCCCATCCGTGTCGCGCCAGATCTCCGGGCCGGTGGATTCGTAATGGGCCGCCGGGTTATCCGGATTGGAAAACTGGTCCAGGATCTTGCCCTTGCCTTCCCGCTGCATCTGCTCGGCCATGTCCCGGGCGCCTTCCATGCCGGATTCCTTACTCACCAAAACCAGATCGGCCCCGTAGGCCTTCATGGTCTGGCGCCGTTCGATGGACAGGTGCTCGGGCATGATGAGCACCATGCGGTAGCCGCGGATGGCGGCGGCCATGGCCAGGGCGATGCCGGTATTGCCGCTGGTGGCCTCGATCAGGGTGTCGCCCGGCTTGATCTCGCCCCGGGCCTCAGCCTTGGCGATCATGGACAGCGCAGGTCGGTCCTTGACGGAACCGGCCGGGTTGTTGCCTTCCAGTTTCACGAGGACGACATTGGATGTCTCACCGGGCAGCTTCTTGAGTCTCACCAGGGGGGTATTGCCGACGAAATCCTCGATGGTTTTATACATGCTGGATCAGTCCTTCCCGAACAGATCCCGGCTGTAGACCTTGTCGGCCACGTCGCGGATGTCGTCGGTGATGCGGTTGGCGACGATGACGTCGGACTCCCGCTTGAACTGCTCCAGGTCGTTGACCACCCGGGAGTGGAAGAACTCTGCTTCCTTGAGCACCGGCTCGTAGACGATGACCTCGATGCCCTTGGCCTTGATGCGCTTCATGATGCCCTGGATGCTGGAGGCGCGGAAGTTGTCCGACCCGCTCTTCATGATCAGGCGGTGCACGCCGACGATCCTCGGCTTGCGCTTCAGGATGCTGTCTGCGACGAAATCCTTGCGCGTGGTGTTGGAATCGACGATGGCGCGCATCAGGTTCTGGGGCACGTCCTGGTAGTTGGCCAGCAGTTGCTTGGTGTCCTTGGGCAGGCAATAGCCACCATAGCCGAAAGAGGGATTGTTGTAGTGCTCGCCGATGCGCGGGTCCAGGCAGACGCCCTGGATGATGTGCTTGGTATCCAGCCCGTGAGTGGCGGCATAGGTATCCAGTTCGTTGAAGTAGGCCACGCGCATGGCCAGATAAGTATTGGCAAAGAGCTTGATGGCCTCGGCTTCGGTGGAGTCCGTGAACAGCACCGGGATGTCCTGTTTTATGGCGCCTTGCTTGAGTAAGTCAGCGAAAGCTTCCGCGCGCGTGGATTGTTCACCAATGATGATGCGGGAGGGATGGAGGTTGTCGTACAGCGCCTTGCCCTCGCGCAAAAACTCAGGGGAGAAGATGAGATTTTCACAGTTGAACTGGGCCTTCAGCTTGGCTGTATAGCCGACCGGAACGGTTGACTTGAGGATCATGACCGCCTTGGGATTGATGGCCATGACATCCCGAATGACCGCCTCGACCGATTTGGTGTTGAAGTAGTTCGTCTCGGGATCGTAGTCCGTGGGTGTGGCAATGATGACGAACTCCGCTCCCTCGTAGGCATCCTGCTTGTCGAGGGTTGCGCGGAAGTTGAGCGGCCTGCGGGTCAAATAATCCTCGATCTCCACATCGACGATAGGAGAAACCTTGCGGTTGAGCATCTCGACCTTCTCGGGCACGATGTCAAGCGCGACCACTTCATTGTGCTGGGCAAGCAGAATGGCATTGGACAAGCCAACGTAGCCGGTACCGGCAATGGCGATTTTCATGGTATTTCCCGGTTTGTTTCAGGTTGATCGAAGTGTCCGAATTTCAGCAGAAATCTGTTTCAGGGTGGCGACGGGGTCGACCGCCTGGGTGATGGGCCGGCCGATGACCAGATAATCGGCACCGGACTTCAAAGCTTGAATCGGGGTCAGAATGCGGGTTTGATCGCCCGTCGCGCTGCCTGCCGGCCGAATCCCTGGCGTGACCAGATGAAAATCCGGTCCCAATTCCCGACGCAGCGCAGGCGCTTCCAATGCGGAGCAAACCACTCCATCCAGCCCAGCTTCACGGGTCAGCCGTGCCAGACGTAATACCTGATGCTCCGCCCCTCCTTCGATACCGATGGCACGCAATTCCTCGGGTCCCATGCTGGTCAATACTGTCACTGCAATCAACATCGGACGATGTTCCAGCCCCTCCAGCGCTTCCCGTGCGGCGGCAAGCATGCGCGGGCCACCTGCGGCATGCACATTCATCATCCATACACCCAGACGTGCTGCTGCCTTGCAGGCCTGTGCCACCGTGTTGGGAATATCATGGAACTTCAGATCGAGAAAAACAGCGTACCCCTGCTCAGCCAACTCGCGAACGAAGTCGGGGCCGGCAGAGACGAACAATTCTTTCCCAACTTTGAGGCGACAAAGATCAGGGTGCAGCCGGGCAACGATATGACGCGCTCCGTCCGCATCCGGGTAATCCAGCGCGACGATGATACGGGGAGCGGAAGGAGCGGTGAAATGTGCCTCAGTCATGATCTAGCCGTTCAGGCGGGATGCTTTCCCAGCGAGCGCAGGCCGGACACTGCCAGAAAAACTGGCGCGCCTTGAAACCGCAACTCGTACATTGGTAAAAGGCAGTCCGGCTGACTTGGCGATGCACAAGATCCTGGGCCATACGGCCCTCCACCGACTCCGGACTGACCGCATTGCTGGCCTGGAGGTAATCATCCAGGGCACGCAGGCTGGGATGGCGCTTGAGCTCCTCCGCCGCAATCTGACGAGCTGCATCCCAACCCTGATGCTCCGCAACAGTCTGGAACAGAAGATGAAGCATGTCCGGGCTGGATCGTCGGTCCAGATAGGCTTGCAACAATGCGATGACCGCTTCTATCCGGCCCATGCGGATATGGGCCTGAACCAGGCGTTCTGCAACCGTGGAAAGGAAAGCGGGATTGATCTCCTCCAACCTTCGCCAAGCCTCGATAGCCGCCTCTTCGTGACCCGCCTTGAGTTCCAGATCCCCCAACAGCATCCAGGCTCTGGCCGAGCGCTTGTTCTCGCTCTGGGCATGTTCCAAGTGGCTTCGCGCGCCGGAAAAATCGCTTTTGAGCATGGCGGCGACCGCTAGTTCGCAATAGTAGTGGGCGGTATCCGCGTTTTGGGCCGGACAGCCCAGCTTCTCCAGGCGGCCTGCGGTAAGGATGGCTTGCTGCCAATCCTTGGTAAGCACCTGGATTTCCAGGATGTTGCGCAGCGCATCCAGGGCGTGGATGCCGCTTTCCAGACGGCGGAACACGGACTCGGCCCGGTCCAGCAAGCCCGACTTGAGGAAATCCTCACCCAACTCGTACAACGCCTTCATGCGATGGTCCTGGGACAAGTCGGCCCGATCCACCAGATTCTGGTGGATGCGGATGGCCCGATCCAGTTCTCCTCGACGGCGGAACAGGGCACCCAGGGCGAAGTGGAGTTCCAGAGTGTCCGGGTCCATTCTGGCCACTTCCAGAAATGCCTCGATGGCCTTGTCCGGCTGCTCATTGAGTAGATAGTTGAGGCCTTTGAAGTAGGAACGGGGGACGGCACGGGATTCCTGCATGACATGGCGTATATCCACCCGCGCCGCGACCCAGCCCAGCGCAAAAAACAGGGGAATGACCAGCAGATACCAGGCTTCGAACTCCATGTTCAATCCCTATTCAATTCTTTTCGCAGACCACGCAGCTCACGATGACTACGCAACAGGCGCATGGAACAAGCCAGCAACCCGGTCAGCAAACCCAAGGCGAACACCAGCAGAATGACCAGGGATAGGGGTGCCCGCCATTCCAGGCCCAGGAAATATCGCAAGATGACCGTGTCGCTATTCCGCGCGGCGAATCCCAACAAGAGCAGGAACAGAGCGATTTTGAAGGGGAGTGCTAGCGAGCGCACAAGGTAGCCAAGTCTTGAGATGGGCGGATTGTAGCGGCATGCCACAGACCGAACCATACGATGCAAGGGCGTGAAAAAATAAAAAAGGCGCCGGGGTTGGCGGCGCCTTCAAGGTAAGACTTGGACTAGCTTTATTCCTTGAAATCCACTCGATCACGCAATTCCTTACCCGCCTTGAAGTGGGGTACGTACTTGCCTTCGACATGGACCTTCTCGCCGGTCTTGGGGTTGCGCCCCACCCGTGGCGGGCGGAAGTTCAGACTGAAACTGCCGAACCCGCGGATCTCGATCCGTTCCCCTTCCACCAGGCTGCTCACCATGGCATCGAGGATCGTCTTCACCGCCAGTTCGGCATCCGCCGCCACCAAATGAGGATGGCGCTCCGCCAGCCGGGCGATAAGCTCCGACTTGGTCATTGCGCCTATTTCAATCATTCAGCGCTCTTGTTGTCGAGTTTGGCCTTGAGCAGGGCACCCAGGTTGGTGGTACCGGTGGACTGCTCGGAGGCCAGTTTGCGCAGGGCTTCGGATTGCTCGGCCGCATCTTTGGCCTTGATGGACAAGTTGATCTGGCGGTTCTTGCGATCGATGTTGATGATCACAGTCTCGACTTCATCGCCGTCCTTCAGGTGGGTGCGGATGTCTTCAACACGGTCACGTGAGACTTCAGAAGCGCGCAGATAACCCTCGACTTCACCATCCAAAGTCACGATAGCGCCCTTGGCATCCATCGATTTGACCACACCCTTGACGATGGCACCCTTGTCGTGGGTGGCCACATAGGCGTTGAAGGGATCGTTCTCCATCTGTTTGACGCCAAGAGAAATGCGCTCCTTCTCCACGTCGATGGCCAGCACCACGGCCTCCACTTCCTCGCCCTTGCGATAGTTGCGCAGGGCTTCCTCGCCAGGAAGGCTCCAGGACAGGTCGGACAGATGCACCAAGCCGTCGATGCCACCGTTCAGGCCGATGAAGACACCGAAGTCGGTGATGGACTTGATCTGACCGCGGACCTTGTCGCCCTTCTTGTAGCTCATGGCGAAATCGTCCCAGGGGTTGGACTTGCATTGCTTCATGCCCAGGGAGATGCGGCGGCGATCCTCGTCGATCTCCAGCACCATGACTTCCACTTCGTCGCCCAGGGAAACCATCTTGGACGGGTTGACGTTCTTGTTGGTCCAGTCCATCTCGGAGACGTGCACCAGGCCTTCGATGCCCGGCTCGATCTCGACGAAGGAACCGTAATCGGTGAGGTTGGCCACCTTGCCGAACATGCGGGTACCGGTGGGGTAACGACGGGACAGGCCCACCCACGGATCTTCGCCCAGCTGCTTGAGGCCCAGGGAGACGCGGTTCTTTTCCTGGTCGAACTTGAGCACCATGGCGGTGACTTCGTCACCCACGGTGACCACTTCGGAGGGATGCTTAACCCGGCGCCAAGCCAGATCGGTGATATGCAGCAGGCCGTCGATGCCGCCCAGGTCCACGAACGCACCGTATTCGGTGATGTTCTTGACCACGCCCTTGACCGTGGCGCCTTCCTTCA
>CAZEOR010000044.1:0-11947 GCA_964513695.1 uncultured Thiobacillus sp. | reverse complement strand
ATCCTGGGCCTTGATGGTCTGAGCGTTGGCCTGATACATGCGCTGGGCGACGATCAGATTGACCAGTTCCGCAGTGAGGTCCACGTTGGATTCCTCGATGGCGCCCGACTGCACATAACCCAGCACACCACTGCCTGGCGCACCGGCAGTAGGCTGGCCGGATTCGGAAGTCTCGAACCACTGGTTGTTCCCGATGGGTTGCAGGCCGCGCGGATTCAGGAAACTGTAGAGTTGAACCTGCCCCAGGGTCCGGGTTTGGCCGTTGGTGTAGCGCCCCTGGATCAAGCCTTCACGATCGACGGATACGCCGGCAATCCGGCCTGAGGCGTAGCCATCCTGGGTCAGAAACGACACACCGAAAGTGCTGCCATATTGAGTGAAATCGGTCATATCGAGGTTGTAGGTCAGCGCACCGGCGCCGGTCGCCAGAACAGGGGCGGGAACGGTGATGGAGGCTGCGGCTGCCGCGGCGCCGTTGATCTGATTGATGGTGCCGTCGGTGTTATAGGACATGGTCATGGTCGAGCCTGCCCCGGCGCCGTTCATGTCGATCTGGGTACCGTTCACATAGGCATCCACGTTCCAGCTGTTCGCGGCGGTTTTCTGGAAATACAAAACGAAGCCATGGTCATTGCCCGCCTCGTCGAAAACCGTGAGTGACGTGGAGTGGTTGTATGTCGTCGCATCCGCCGGATTGATGGCGCCTGCGATGGAGGTTTGCTGGGAATCCAGGTTGGCCACCAGGGTGGCGTTTGCCGTGACTTTAGGTGGCGAGGGCGCCAGGGAAATTTGAATATCCACCGGCGTGCCCCCGACGATACTGCCGGCGGCATCCGCCACAAACCCGGTCAGACGCTGGGTGGCCGAATTGATGATGAAGCCATCCTTGTCCAGATTGAACTGACCGTTCCGTGAATAGGATATGACGCCGCCCTGGTTCATGCGGAAGAATCCCTCGCCGCTGATGGCGATATCAAGCGGGTTGCTGGTGACGCTGATGTTGCCCTGGCTGAATTGCTGAGCCACATCGGACACTTTGGTACCGATGCCGATGGTCAGGCCGCCCGACCCGTAGAGGGATGTCGCGTAGACATCGGCAAACTGGGCCACACCGGCCTTGAATCCCGCCGTTGAGGTATTGGCGATGTTGTTGCCGATCACGTCCAGATTCTTGGCCGAGCCGTTCAGGCCGCTCAATCCTTGTTGGAAACCCATGTCGCCCGCTCCTTAGTAAACCTGCTTGATTTTGTCCAGCGTCAGGACACCCAGTCCCGACACCTCGGCTTCCATACTGCTGCTGTCATTGAGTGACACACTCAACACGCTGCCCATGCCATACGTCGTGGTATCCACGGCAGTGCCTGCGGCGGTGGCCGAGACCTTGAAACTATAGGAACCGTTTTCCTGGAGTACACCGCTGGTATTCTTGCCATCCCAGACAAAGCGGATCAGGCCGCCGTCCTGCTTGCCCAGGTCCAGCACTCGTACCGGGCTGCCGTCGGAATCGGAAATGGTCACCTTGACGCTATCGGCCTTGGAAGCGAGATTCACCCCACCGACCGCACCCGCGTCGGTCAATTCCAGGTTATTCCCCTCGGCCAGCACCGAATGGCCCACCAGTGAGGCGCCCTGAAGCATCTGGCTGGTGCGGGACAACTCGCTCAGGGTGGTGTTCAACTTGCTGATGCCTTCCACCGTGGACATTTGCGCGAGCTGGCTGGTGAGCTCGGCGTTGTCCATGGGGTTCAGGGGATCCTGGTTCTTGAGCTGGGTCACCAGCAGTTTGAGAAAACGATCGCTCATCTCCTCGGTGGCGCTGGTGGTCGTCGTGGTCGTGTTGGCCGCATTTCCCTTGTTGAGGGCCGCCACCAAGGCGGAACGGCCGTCATCGCTGGATACAGAGGTCACTGCCATGGTTCAGCTCCTTCAGGATTGGGCGATGGCAAGAGTCCGCTGCAACAGACTCTTGGTGGTGGACATCACTTCGGCATTGGTCTGATAAGACCGGGAGGCGGAGATCATGTTGACCATCTCTTCCACCGGATCCACGTTGGGATAGGCGACATATCCCTTCGCATCCGCCAGGGGATGCTTGGGGTCGAAAACCATCCGCGAAGGCGCCTTGTCTTCCTGCACCTCCTTCATACGCACGCCCTGCGCCCAGGGTGCGGCCTTGTTGATGGCGACAGCCTGGAACACCACCTGCTTGGCTTTGTAGCCCTCGCCCGTCGAGGCATGGGCGGAATCGGCATTGGCCAGGTTGGACGCCACCGCATTCAGGCGCATGGATTGGGCAGTCAGGGCAGAGGCGGCAATGTGGAAGACATTGGTCAGGGACATGGTGCGCTTACTTCTCGCTCAAGGCTTGGCCCATGGTCCGGAAGGATGTGGACGCACGGTCGAGCAGAAATTGGTAATGCAGGGCGTTCTCCGCGAAATGGGCGCGCTCGACATCGGCGTCCACGGTGTTGCCATCCAGGCTGGGCTGCATGGCGGAGCGAAACTTGATATGCGCGCCACCCCCCGCGCCACCCGCGGAGCCCGTACCTTCCAGATGACGGGAGGAGGTGCGTGACAGCGCGATATTGCCGCCGGCGCCACCCATGGCGTTTTTGAGGGCTGCGGCGAAATCCAGGTCTCGTGCCTTGTAATTGGGCGTGTCCGAGTTGGCGATATTGGCGGCCAGAATCTCCTGGCGCCGCGCTCTCAGATCAAGGGCGGACTGGACAAAGGCGATTTCGTTGTCGATCTTGCTCAGCATGAAGGCTCCGTTGCTCCCGCCAAACAGGCGGGACGCTACGGTTAGCCAATGCAATTACCATGCCAATGAAAATAAATGCCTTATCTCTATGTTTTTGTTATTTTTTATTAGGCGCGGGCGGCTCTGGAGTTCAGCTTGTCGGCAAGCTTGGCCGCAAGCGGCAATTCTTGCCTGGCACCTTGGGAACCGCTGGATACAACGCGCGTGGATGCACCGCGGGTATAAATCAGCCGTCCCTATGGTCTTAGAGTAGGGAGTGAGCCGGGAAACTCATCCCCGCTCCACCCGATTTCTGCCCATGGATTTGGCGCTATACATGGCGGCGTCGGCCCGCGCAAGCATCGCCTTCTCGCTTTCGGCGTCCCTGCGTTCCGCCACCCCGGCACTGAATGTGATCAATACCCGCTCATTGCCATGCATGAAGAATTGGCGGGTGAGTTCGCGCTGGATGCGCTGCAGGATATGTTCCGCTTCTTCTACTCCCGTGTTCGGCAGCAGGATGAGGAATTCCTCGCCGCCGTAGCGGGCCAGGATGTCGGTGGGCCGCAACAGGCCACGCACAACCTTTGACAAGTGTTTCAAAGCCTCGTCGCCGGCCTGATGGCCAAGTCCGTCGTTGAGTCTCTTGAAATGATCGATGTCCAGAAGTCCAATGGACATGGGCGTGCCCAATCTATCTGCCCGAGCCAGTTCCCTGGAAAAAGCTTCGTCCATGCCGCGACGATTCAAGGCGCCGGTCAACTGATCCTCTCGCACCAGATTGGAAACCTGCGCCAGTTCCTGCTCCAGTTCATGGATGCGCCGCTCGGCCTCTTCCGCATGGGTACGCGCCTCGACGAGTTCGGCATGGTTGTGGCGCAAGGCGGCGCCCAACTGCCCAACATCCGCCGAGAGGCCCCCCATCAGGTCGCCGAGTTCGGAAATATCACGGGCCTGTCCGATTTTTTCCGAGTATTCGCCGATCCGCGCCTGATAACCGTCCGCGCTCAGACTCATCTCGCCCACGCGATCGATGAAGGTGCTGACCAGGGTCTTGAGGCGGGCCTTGGCTTCGTCTAGCCCACCTTTGAGAACTCCCTGCTTGAAAGCCAACTCGCGTAGTCCGCGTTCGGCATCCAGTAACACTTCCGTCTGGAGATCTCCGGCCATCAGGGCTTCCATGGCGGCAAACTGGCCCGACAACCAAGCCTCGTCCCCCACCAACTCGCCGATATTGAGAAACAGCAAACCCATCAGGCGCTTGAGGCCGGAGGAAAGCTCGCGATCATCCTCCACGTGCACCAGCATTTCGCGCCACAAGGAGGACCAGGCCTGGTATTGGTCGGCTTTGAGATGGTCGGCGCCATTCACGGCACGGGAAAGGTCGGATGCGCGCGTGGCCATATCGGGCCAACGCGTGTCACAGGCACTGGCAAGAAGGCGCAGATTCTCGGCCAGCGTCTGGAGGATGGGGCGACAGTCGCCTGGCGCGCCGTCCGTGCTCGGCTTGGCCGCGGAGGCAGCCTCCGCCCCCGCAGAGACAGGTTCTGCTTCGTCCTGGGCGCCATCAGCCCAGGTTCGCGCCAGAGCGCCAAGTTTTTCGTGCAGCCGCGGGGCATCGTTGCCGAAATTGATCAGCACCCGTTCCAGCATCTCCCGTTTCCGCGCCTGGGTCAGTCCAGTCTGGTGAACATCCCATTGTTTCATCAAGGGGCGCAGCACTTCGGGCCAACGCGGATCCGGACGTGTTTCCTCATCGGCAGCCGCACCAGAGACTTCAGCATAAGCTTGGCGGAAATTGTCCGGTGTGGGAGGTAGTCGGCGGGACGCCAGCTTGCGAATGGCCTCTCGGGCGATATCGGCGGGAGCTTTGGGATGTTCCATGACGGGCTCGTTGAACTCGGGGAGAATGTCAGCGTCTAGTAAACGGAATCACGACAAGTGAAGACTATGCCATGACAGCTTCCAAGCTTGCTGTGTAGTTTCACACACCTGTCCCTATATGAAACCCTGGATTTTCCTTTTCCACTTATTACTCGGAACACTCACTGTCGGACATTCGATGGCCAGCCCCGTCAGGCAGGATTTTCAGATCCTGCGCACCCAAGCACGGGCTTGGCTGGAAATGCTGGCCACGAAAAATTATCCCGACTCCCTGGCTGCGGTCCGCATCGGCAATGTGGATGAGCGCCTGAATCTGCCCGCCTGCCCCGAGCCAAGCTTCTTCCTGTCCCCAGGTGGGAAACCATGGGGAAATGGCAGTGTGGGTGCACGCTGCGATGGTGCCATCAAATGGAGTATTTACCTGACCTTCGAGAGCCGTCTGCGCGGCCCGGCGCTGGTCGCCACCCATCCATTGCCGGCCCGATCCATTCCCGGTCCGGGCGACCTGGAGCTCCGGCTCATTGACTACCAACATGATCCGGACTTGTACCCTCGCGAATACCCTGCCGGAGCCAGCCTGCTCCGTCCTCTCGCGGCAGGCCAGCCCCTGCTTCTCAACGGAATCAATCAACCCGACGTGATTCGGGCGGGACAGAAAGTCCAAGTCATCGTGACCGGCTCCGGATTCCATGTCTCCCAGGAAGGTACCGCTCTCGGCAACGCCGCGCCGGGAGAAGCGATCAAAGCCAAAATGCCGTCGGGCCGCATCATCCAGGGCATTGCCACCCGTGAAGGCCATGTGGCTGTTTCTCCTTGAGCGACGTTGGGATTCGACACACCCTGTGAATTCTTGAGGTCGGTTCTAAAGCTGGGGAAGTGAAGGCCGATATAGGCTCGTCCTGATAAAGGAGATTGGTGTGAAAATCGATACCACGATAAAAAACGTCAGCGTCAGCCGCAGCAAGGATGCCAAGTCGGGAAAAAACCGGATACTCGCCACACCCGCCGAGGCGACGTCTGTCAGCGATGATGTGCGTCTGACCGGCACGTCCGGGATAATGCGCCAACTCGAAGCCCAGCTTGCCGACGTTGAAGTGACCGACAGCGGCAAGATCGAAGCGGTTCGCCAAGCCATCGCGGAAGGCAGTTTCGTGGTGGATGAGGAAGTCGTGGCGGAAGGCCTGATTCAAGAATCCATCGACAACATTACCCACCAGCCCGAGAAATGAATCCGCTAAACGACCGGCTCGCCAAGCTCCTTAATGAGATGAGCGCATTCCTCTCCCTGTTGGAAGAAGAATCCGTGGCGTTGGCATCGGGTGATTCGGATCGACTCTCCAGGCTGATTTCGGAACGACAAACCCTTGGTCTCGGCATCTCCGATCTATGGAAGGGTCTGGCCGGCCAGCTGGGTCTTTCCCCGCAAGCGGGATTCGCCGCGTTGCGAGACAAGGCCCTGGCCACCTTTCCTGCATCTCCGGCCTGGCATGAACTCGAAAACCTCGCTCGGGAAGCATCCCGGCTCAACCAGGTCAACGGCCGTTTGATCGAGGAGCAACTACGCCGAAACCAGGCGGCCATGCAGGTTTTGCAGACCGCATCGGCCAATCGCGGACTGTATGGCTCGGATGGCCGAGTCACCGATTTTCTCAACGTGAATAGACGCATCGATACCGCATGAATACTTTGATCCTGACCGTTTCCGGCATGAGTTGCATGGGCTGTGTCAACAGCGTGAAAAACCTGCTGGCCGCCCTCCCGGGTGTCACCGGCACCCAGATCGACCTGGCCTCCGGACGCGTGGAAGTCATCCACGATCCGGCCCGTGTGGACACCCAGGCGATTCGACAGGCCATCGAAGGGGGCGGCTATCAGGTCGTAACCTGAAGTAATGGGCTGGCGGACCTCCTGACGCCCTTTACCGGCTACTTAAGGCCGTCTGGCCATCACCTCGCACAACTGACTGAGGGGACGTGGCGGGGCGAAGTGGTTGCCCTGGGCATAGTCGACACCCAACACACGTAAGGCTTGCGCGGTTTCATCGTCCTCCACGAATTCCGCCATGGTACGGATGCCCATGATCCGAGCCACCTTGGCAATGGCCTCCACCATGGCCGCGTCCACCGGATCCCGCACCATGTCCCGCACGAAAGCCCCGTCGATCTTGATGTAATCCACGGCCAGACTTTGCAGATAGGCGAAGGATGAAAGTCCGCTACCGAAGTCATCCAGGGCGAAATGGCACCCTAGCGTCTTAAGATCCTGGATCAGGCTCAGAACAGAATCCAGATTGGACATGGCAGCAGTTTCCGTGATCTCGAAACACAGCCTGGGTGCGGCCTGTGCATGCTCCCGCAGGATTTCCCGGATGAACGTCTGGAATCGCGCGTCGCTCAACGAGGCGCCGGACAGATTGATGCCGATCACCGAGCCATCAGATGGAACTCGAAGCAAGCCGTTCGCGCATTGGGCCAAAGCATGTTCGATCACCCAGCGATCCAGTTGGGGCATGAGTTGGTAACGCTCGGCGGCCGGGATGAAGGCCATGGGCAAGATCGGCTCCTCACCATTTTCCAGGCGCAACAAGAGTTCGAAATGAGGCGGCATGCCATCGTCCCCCAAAGCGACGATGGGCTGGAAATAGAGCAGGAGACGATCTTCCTCCATGGCACGGGTCAGCCGACTGACCCATTCCATCTCGCCCCTCCGCCGGGCGACATCCTCGTCGCCATGCCGGTATATTCGGACCTTGTTGCGGCCTGCATCCTTGGCGGCATAGCAGGCGGCGTCGGCGGCGCTCATGAGGTGGGCGGTATCTAGCCAGTGCTGGTCGATCTCGACCAGACCGATGCTGGCGCCTACCTGATATATGCGCCCCTCCCAATTGAAGCGGTGGTCCTCGATCATGTGGCGCAATTTCTCGCCCAGCACCTCCCCCGTGGCCATATCGCAGTGGCTCAGAAGCACTCCGAACTCGTCGCCCCCCAGCCGGGCCACGACATCGCTGCCACGCAAGGCCTGGCGCATGCGCACGGAGAGCTGGCGCAGCAACTCGTCTCCGGCCTGGTGTCCACTGGTGTCGTTGACCACCTTGAACTGATCCAGGTCCAGGTACAGCAAGCAGTGCCGTACATCCCTATCATCCCGCGCACTGGCCCATATCTGTTTGAGCGCATCGTCGAATCCGTTCCGATTGAGGAGTCCGGTCAGACTGTCATGGCTGGCCTGCCAGGATAGCTTCGCTGTGGCGGCGCGCACCTTTTCCTGGAGGTTGTCATAGGAAGCCTTGAGTTCGGCGGCCATACGATTGACACATTGCTCCAGCACGGCGAATTCACCCCCGCTGTCCACCTGTACACGGGCCGTCAGATCACCCGCCCCGATCCGTTCGACGGCACCGGTCAGCATGGCCAGCGGCCGGACGATGTCACGACCGAGACGCCACGCCAGCAAACCGGCCAGAAACAGCCCGACACCCGCGATAAGCAGCCCGGTAATCAACATGGATTGTTGCCGCTGTCGAGTGGACTGGCGCGAAACTTCGAGGGCGACATAACCCAGGCGCGAAACTTCAGCAGGAGCGGACATGCCGTCGATATCGATCACCTGTTGCATGACGGGCGCGACCACCAGAAGCGCATCCTTGTCGCGCATCGCCACCACGGCTTCCCTCACCAGAAAATCCCGCGTGTAACGGGATTGGCCGATGTGAACGATGGGATGTCCAATCCGATCCGCGACGGTCACCCCCCGAATATCGCCCGATTTGGAAAGCGGCCTGGCGAGTTGATCGAGTGACTGCTCGTTGCCGCTGAACAAGGCGAACTCGCAGGACTGGGCAAGCTGACTGGCCATGGCCAGGGTCCGCTCCTCCAGGCTGCGATCCATCTCGCCATATCGAGCCAGCATGAAGTAGCCTGTGAGTCCAGTCGCCACGAGGGCAAGCGGCAGCAAGGCCAGGAGCAGTACACGGAAACGTATCCCCCGGTTGTTCATTCCGAGGCCCCGAGCCTGCGCCGGATTTCGTTTTCGTCGGGGAGTACCACGCCCAGGGAACGGGCCACATGGCGATTGAAGGACAGGGCAAATTCCCCCGAAGGCTGGGGCGCGGGGAGTTCACCGCTTTCCAGCCAGCGCATCGCCATCAGAGCGCCCTGATGGCCAATCTGGCTTGGTGAGGAATACACCGAGGCTACCGCGCCGGCCTTTGCCAATCCCTGGGAAAACCCAACCACGGGTACCCGGTAACGGTAAGTCGTCAACAATACGTTCTGGGCATTGGCCGCGTTGATCACCATGGCGTCCGGCACCAGAAGCAGCACCTCGTTTTCCTGCAGGACACGCCGCAAGGCCGAGGCCACATTCTCCGGACTGTCGACGGTTTCCAGGTTCAGCGCCAGCTGCCTGCGGGTGGCTTCCTGAACAAGTATCTTGGCGATCGCGGTGTTCTCCGGAGAAATCACCACGCCGATCCGATGGGAGGCCGGGAATGCTTCTGAGACCAAGCCGAGGGATCGCTGCGCCGGCTGATCGATATAAACGAAGGAAGTCTTCTTGCGCCCCAGCCCGGCAGGCCATTGCAGCCGTTCACCGACCGCGCGGGGAATCATCAGGCTCAACACCGCGGCCTGGCCCGAGTGATATTCGGCGACAAAACGCGCGGCTCTGACGCCCACCGGCACAAGCAATTCGCTTGCGCGTCCCAGGTTCTGAAGTTGCAGAGGTGACACCTCGGCCAAGGATAGAACCTTCACCTGCCGGGTCGCGCCGACAGCCGCCCGGAACGAGTCGGCGGCCTCCTGATGAGCCGCTCCGGATTCGCTCAGGATCAAGTGAATGCCGCCTTCAGCCCAAGCCGGCCAACTCACCAGCCAGATCAGGCAAAGGAGAAAGAACCGCAGCGACATGGATCAGCCGACGCCGGTGAACTCAGAAATCCAACTGGAATTGGACATAGGCCCTGCTGTCGTAAATATTGCTGGGATTGTCGTCGGCGAATTCGAGATAGGAGCCGGACAGGTTTTCCCATGTCAACGCGACCTGGCCGCGCTGGCCATCCAGCTTGAAATGCTTGGCCAAACGGGCGTCCAGGCGCCGATATGCGGGCAATACTCCCTGGCCTATAGGCTCGAAGCTGGAAATCCAATAATGGGACAAGGTCAAGTCGATCCCCCCTGGCAACTGATGCATCAAATGCAATCCGGATATATGTGGGGGGGAATATCGCTTCTCATCCAGGTCCGTGTCGATATTCAAAAAGGCATAGTTGGCCAATAGCCGGGTTTGCGAAGTGACCTGCCATTTCCCCTGGATTTCATATCCCTGCTGACGTGCTCCGCCGATGTTGTACCAGTCTCTGGCCAGATAGGTGAGGGGATGCGCGCTCGACTTGCAGTCATCGCTGTTCCCGGTCGGGCATTCCGCGCTGAGGTAGTTGCGGATGCGTTCCCGGAACAGGCGGATGTCCAGGCTAAGGCCCTGCTCCGGCCACTGACCAAGGTAACCGATCTCCCGGCTGAGAATATCTTCCGGCACCACGTTACCGCTTGCCACGACAAATGGCCGGGAAGTTGTGATCAGCGCGCCATTGGCTGCCAGCAGGCGGATTCGATTGTCACCGTTGGTTTCGAACAACACGGGGTTGCGATAGGCCTTTGAAATACCGATGCGGAACCCATGCTGGGTCGAGGGCTGCCAATGCAGCGTGGCTCTCGGCGAAAAACGCCCGCCGACCAACTCGTAGTCCTCCCAAAAGGCGCCGGCATTGACGAGCCAGGCATCCGCCAGACGCCATTCCATATGGCCGAACACACCCCAGGAATCCGCATTGAGTCTGCTCGGAGTATTCCAGTACAAGAGCGACTGGACGGTATCGCGGCGCAGATAGGCGCCGACCACTGAACGCAGTCCTGGCCTTGGTTCTTTGTCCAATTGGACTTCGGCATGCCAACGCTGGGACAGGATATCCGACTCGTAATATGACCCGGGCACCAGGGAAGTCGGCACATCCTCCCCGGTCTTCATGTGATTGAAATACAGCTTCGCCTGGAGGCTCCCGCCCGCTTCGAGATCAATACGATAGTCGGCCTGAAAATACCCGCTGCCGACATCCTGATCGTGGGGCAGATTCGTGCTGACCCCGACCGTTCCCTCTCCACGCTCGCCCCGCAGAAGGCCGAATTGCAGGCTGAGGCTCTGACGAGCGTCCAGGTCCATATCCCCGCGGTAGCTAAGGATGTCAGACCGTTCATCATCGAGCTGGTTGGTCAAACCGCCATCCTGGCGCCGTCCAAGGGTAATCCGATGGTGAATGCTTTCGTTCCCACCCGCCCAGCGGAACCACCCCTCCTGATGGCCATGGTCGCCGGCCACGACATGGACCATGCGCCCCGCCACATCCTCGGGATTACGGGTGATGATATTGATGATGCCCGTCATGGCATTTGCGCCGAAGCTAGCAGCGTTGGGACCACGCACGACCTCGATGCGATCGATGTCGTCGATGGCGAGTGGCAGCGCATCCCAACGCACGCCGCCGAAGGAGGGCAGATAGACGGAACGCCCGTCCACCATCACCTGCATGCGACGGGAATATTCGTCGACCAGGGTAAGGGAAACGTTGTGGAACCAGCCTTTTTTCTGTCCCACGAACATGCCTGGCACGAAGCGGAACAGATCCGAAAGGTTGTGATAGCCGGACGCCTCGATCAACCTGCTGTCGATCACAGTGATGGAATTGGGTGCGTCCAAGAGCGGCTGGGATAGGCGACTGGCGGTCAACACCGTAGGCAGGTCGGCAAGGAAATCTGTCTCGCTCAGTTCCTGGGCCAGACCTTGTTGAAGACCCAAACCCGAGAGCAAGCCAGCGGCCAGCCCCAGCATGAATCCAGTTTTCACCATACTGGCGCTTCTCCACTCTCCTTCGCCAAGCCAGCCAGATAGGCAGAATGGTCCTCTTGCTCGCGCTCGTTGGCGCGGATCACTTTGAGCAGCCCGCGCCGGGCTGCGCTGGCATTCATGGAGCGGGGCGCCGGGCTCACCTCGATGCCCAGGGTTTCCTGGCCCCGCGTCATGGCCAGGTAGACCTCGGCCAGCAATTGGGCGTCCAGCAGGGCGCCGTGGAAGGAACGGCCCGAGTTGTCCACGGCATAGCGTTTGCACAGGGCATCCAGGTTGTTCTTCTGGCCCGGGTGCATCTCCTTGGCGAGCTTGAGCGTATCCACCACGCCGCAGTGGCGGGTCACCGGCTCGCCCCCCAGCCTGGTCAACTCGGCGTTGAGGAAGCCCACGTCGAAAGGCGCGTTGTGGATGACCAGTTCAGCG
>CAZEOR010000043.1:0-12358 GCA_964513695.1 uncultured Thiobacillus sp. | reverse complement strand
CGCCGCGAATCTCGCTGGAATAACGGGAGGCCACCAGTTTCATCGGCGCCTTGCCAGGACGGAAACCATCCATGCGCACATTCCTGGCGACTTGCGCCAGACGCTTGCGGACTTCGGCCTCGACCTCCTCTTGATTGAGGTTGAGGGTGACACGGCGGTTGAGGCCTTCGAGGGTTTCCACGGTTGCAGTCATCAGGTTTTCCTTAAGTACGATCAATATTCATGCCAGGTTCATGCGAGCCCGGGTTACAGTCAAATCAAGGCGATCCATGCACGGCGCCATCGCACGGGTTGTACGAAAAGCGCCAAACATCCGGCTAATGGCTTGAATGCGACCTGGGCGAGCTGGTGCGAAAGGGGGGACTCGAACCCCCACGCCAAAGGCGCTGGAACCTAAATCCAGTGCGTCTACCAATTCCGCCACTTTCGCGAAAACGGCCAAGTGTAAACTACCCGACCCGCTTCCCGCCAGCAGACCGGGATCGGGATAAGAAGGCAACTATTTGATTTTATTGAAATGAGCATCATGAATCAGCCCAATCTGGTGAATACCGGCCACTATGAAAACTTCCCGGTGGCTTCGATTCTCCTGCCCGCCCGGCTACGGCCGGCGGTTCGGGCCATCTACGCTTTCGCCCGCAGCGCCGACGATTTCGCCGACGAAGGCGAGCATCCGGCCGAATGGCGCCT
The DNA here is from genome assembly GCA_964513695.1 of uncultured Thiobacillus sp. Classification (GTDB taxonomy): domain Bacteria; phylum Pseudomonadota; class Gammaproteobacteria; order Burkholderiales; family Thiobacillaceae; genus PFJX01. The sequence continues at coordinate 11,668 of CAZEOR010000043.1, read as the reverse complement.
GGCCCGGCTGGCGGAATACCACGGCTACCTCCTTGCCCTGGAACGGGGCGAACTGGTGGATCATCCCGTGTTCCGCAACCTGATGCCCCACATCCGCGCCCACGACCTGCCCTATTCCCTGTTCCACGATCTGCTGGCCGCCTTCGAGCAGGATTGCACGAAAACCCGCTACGCCCATTTCGGCGAGGTCATGGACTATTGCCGGCGTTCCGCCAACCCCATCGGCCGGCTGCTGCTCAAGCTCTACGGCGACCGGGACGCCAAGCACCAGGCCTGGTCCGACGGCATCTGTTCCGCCCTTCAGCTCATCAACTTCCTGCAGGATGTGGCAGAGGATTACCGCAAGGGCCGCATCTACCTGCCCCAGGACGAGATGGACAAGTTCGGGATTTCCGAACGCCAGATCGGCGAAGGGCGTGCCGACGCCCTCTGGCAGCAGTTCATGAAAACCCAGATCGAGCGGGCCCGGCGCATGCTCCAGGCCGGCGCTCCCCTGGGCCGGGCGCTGAAGGGCCGCATCGGCCTGGAAATGCGCCTGATCATCCTCGGGGGCAACCGCATCCTGGCCCAACTCCATGAAAGCCGGGGCGACATGTTCTCCCGCCGGCCGAAACTGATCTGGAAGGACGCCGCGGCGATCCTCTGGCGCGCCCTGTTTCCAGGCAAATCCCGCTCCGGCCAGACCAATTCCTGCGGCAGTGGTGGTTGCCGACATTGAACGACATGGACCCCCACGCCTTGGATTGCCACGCCTACTGCCAGGAAAAAGCCGCCGCCAGCGGCTCCAGCTTCTACTACAGCTTCCGTTTCCTGGAGCCGGACCGGCGCCGGGCCATCACGGCCTTCTATGCCTTCTGCCGGGAAGTGGACGACGTGGCCGACGAATGCCATGACCCGGCCCTGGCCCGGACCAAACTGGCCTGGTGGCGCGACGAGATGACTCGCATGTACGCCGGCAGGCCGGAGCACCCGGTGAGCCAGGCCCTGCTGGAAGCCATCGGACCCTATCATCTGCCCGAGGATGCCTTCGGCCAGATCATCGACGGCATGGAGATGGATCTGGGCATGGTGCGCTATCCGGATTTCAAGGAACTGCGCCTTTACTGCCACCGGGTGGCGGGCGTGGTGGGCGAAGTGGCCGCCCTGATCTTCGGCGGCTCTGACGCTGAATCCCTCGACCGGACCACCCTGAAATACGCCAACAAGCTGGGCCTGGCGTTCCAGCTCACCAACATCATCCGCGACGTGGGCGAGGACGCCCGGCGCAACCGCATCTACCTGCCCCAGGACGAGCTGGCCCGCTTCGGCGTCACGGAAGCCGATCTCGTGTCGGCCCGGATGAGTGACCGTTTCATCCGGCTCATGGAATTCCAGTACCAGCGCGCCATCCAGACCTACGACGAAGCCCTGGCCCTGCTGCCCGCCGCCGACCGCAAGGCCCAGCGGCCCGGACTGATCATGGCGGCCATCTACCGCGCCCTGCTGGAGGAAATCCGCACCGACGGCTTCCGGGTACTCGATCGCCGCACCTCCCTGACCCCGTTGCGCAAACTCTGGATCGCCTGGCGCACATGGATACGCGGATGAAACCGGTCGCTATCGTCGGCGGTGGCTGGGCGGGTCTGGCCTGCGCCGTGGAACTGGCCGATGCCGGCGTTCCCGTCACCCTGTTCGAGTCCGCCAAGCAACTCGGCGGCCGCGCCCGCCGCGTCGACTGGAACGGCATTTCCGTCGACAACGGCCAGCACCTGATGGTGGGCGCCTACCGGGAAACCTTGCGCTTGCTGACCCGGGTGGGAACCACGGAATTGCTGGAACGCCGCCCCCTGGAGCTCATTGTCCCGGGTTTCCATTTACGTCTACCCCGCCTGCCAGCTCCGCTGAACCTGGCTCTCGGGTTGTTGCTGGCGCATGGCTTGAGCCTCAAGGACAAGCTTGCCGCCGCCCGTTTCATGAACACGTTGAAGGACTGTGCTTTCCGCCTGCCCTTGGACGAAGCGGCCAACATCTTCCTGCAACGCCACCACCAGCCGGCCACACTGGTCGAAAAACTCTGGGCGCCTATCTGCATCGCCGCTCTCAACACCCCCCTGGAGCAGGCTTCGGCACAGGTGTTGTGTAACGTGTTGCGCGACAGTCTGGCCGGGGAGCGAGCCGACAGCGATCTGGTCATGAACCGGGCCGACCTGGGCCGTGTCTTCCCGGATGCGGTGGCGGACCACCTCGCACGCCGGGGGGCCGAAATCAGAATCGCCAGCAAGGTCGAGACTCTGACGCGCCATAAGGGCAGCTTATTCCTGACAGGCCCGGACGCCGAAGCATCGCGGGTGGTATTGGCCACTCATCCCGCCCGACTCAAGAATCTGATGGCGGAACTACCGGAAATGTCCTCCATCATCCACCAGATATCCACCTTTACCTGGCAGCCCATCCTGACCCTCTGGCTACGTTTCGCCACGCCGCCGCTCTTCCCTTTTCCCATGCTGGGTCTGGGCGGTGGTCATGCCCCCTGGGCCTTCGAGCGTAACGACCTGAGCCCTGGCCTGGTGGCGATCGTAGTCAGCGCCGAAGGTCCCCACCTGACCCGCCCGGCGGAAAATCTGCTGGATGATTATCTAAGCCTGCTGGCCGCCGAGCTGGGTGCACTCCCCGCCCTGCTTGACTGGAAATTCCTCATCGAGAAGCGCGCCACCTTCGCCTGCGTTCCCCACATGACACGCCCAGACATGGCGACTCCAGTTCCCGACCTGTATCTGGCAGGTGACTACACGGCAGGGGATTACCCGGCCACCATCGAGGGCGCCGTGCGCAGCGGCGTAAAATGCGCGCGCCTGATCCTGGACAACAAGACATGAACCCAAATTACACCCCCGCTCCTGACCTGTTGAAGAACCGGGTCATCCTTGTCACCGGCGCCGGCCAGGGATTGGGCCGGGCGGCAGCCCTGGCCTTCGCCCGCCATGGTGGCACCATCATTCTGCTGGGCCGTACGGTGGGGAAACTGGAGAAGGTCTATGACGAGATTGTGGCGGCCGGCGGCGCCCAGCCGGCGATCTTCCCCATGGACCTAGCTCTGGCCACAGACGCGGATTTCGAAGCCATGGCCCAGGCTATCGGCTATCAGATCGGCCGCCTGGACGGCATTCTTCATTGCGCGGCAGCCTTTGAAGCCTTACGGCCCCAGAACCTGGACACGCTGGAAGACTGGATGAAGCTGTTCCGGGTGAACGCCGCCGCGCCGGCAGCCATCAACCGTGCCTGTGCCCATTACCTGGAGGCCAGCGGCGATGCATCTGTGATCCTGGTGGGGGAAAACCACGGGCATGTACCGAAAGCTTACTGGGGTGGATTCGCCGTCTCCAAGGCAGCGTTGGAAGCCTATTTCAAGATCCAGGCCGATGAATGGTCGGAAAAACCCATCCGCATCAATCTGGTCTTGCCAGGCCCGGTAAATTCACCCCAGCGTGCCCGGACCCACCCCGGCGAGGAAAAATCCAGCCTGCCCCAACCTGATGATCTGATGCCGCATTTCCTCTATCTCATGGGTACGGACAGTGAGAACGTCCGCAATCAGTGCATCAGCTGCCAGATCTGATCAGGACTCCTTACCAGTCTGGCAGGGCGTGCAGAAGCGTTTCCGCAAGTATTCGTTGAATTCGGAAGCAACCTCGGGATGCTTCAGCGCATATTCCACGGTGGCTTCCAGATAGCCCAACTTGCTGCCGCAGTCGAAGCGCTTGCCGATGAACTCGTAGGCCAAGACCTGCTGTTCCTTGAGCAAGGCGGCAATGGCGTCGGTCAGTTGCAATTCGCCACCGGCGCCCCGTTCGATATGGCGCAGGTGATGAAAAATACGCGGGGTCAGCACATAGCGGCCGACGACCGCCAGATCTGAAGGCGCGTCCGCAGGTTTGGGTTTTTCCACGATCTGGTTGACCCGGGAAATCCTTTCCGCCATGGGTGAAGTGGCAACGATGCCGTAGGAACCCGTTTCGGACGGATCCACGTGCTGCACACCGACCATGGAGCATTGGTAATAGGTATAGAGATCGCACATCTGCTTGGTGGCGCCCGGTTCACCATCGATGAGGTCGTCGGCCAGCAGGACCGCAAAAGGCTCGTCGTTCACCGCAGGCTGGGCGCAGAGAACGGCATGGCCCAGACCCAGGGCCTCGGCCTGGCGGATATAGATACAGTTGACGTTCACAGGCAGCATGCCGCGTAAATCCGCCAGGGCTTTCATTTTGCCCCGCGTTTCCAGTTCCACCTCAAGCTCATAGGCTTTGTCGAAATGGTCGGCGATAGCACGCTTGGTGCGTCCAATGATGAAGATCAAATCGGTGATGCCCGCCGCTGCCGCCTCTTCGGCTGCATACTGGATCAGGGGCTTGTCGACGATGGGCAACATCTCCTTGGGATTGGCCTTGGTGGCGGGCAGGAAGCGGGTACCCATGCCCGCAGCGGGAAAAATGGCCTTGGTAACACGTTTCATGCTTTTCTCCTGGCAAGGCTATTTTCAGTGCAGGCTAATCTGTGATGCAGGTTAAGCCCGAATAGCGGGCGGCCGGAGCCAAAAATGGCCTTGGTGACTCGTTTCATGTCTCTTGAACTCCCATCAGCAACTGTAATAAACCCTCTTCATCCAGGACTGTAACGTCCAATTCCAGGGCTTTCTTTAATTTCGAGCCGGGGTCGGCGCCGGCCACCACGAAGTGGGTTTTCTTTGAGACGCTCCCTGTCACCTTGCCGCCCCCCGCCTCGATTCGAGCTTTGGCATCGTCGCGAGTCAGAGTCGGCAGCGTACCTGTGAGCACGAAGGTTTTTCCCTCCATGGGACCTGCCATGCGCGGGGCCGCTTCCCCATCGATCCAGACCCTGGCATTTTCCAATGCCCGTATGACCGTCTGATTGTGGCCTTCAGAAAGAAACGCGCGGATAGAGGCTGCCACCACCGGTCCCACGTCGGGCACCGCCATAAGGGCGTTTTCATCGGCTTCCATGAATGACTTCATCGCGCCGAAATATCGCGCCAAGTCCTTGGCGGTCTGCTCACCCACCTGGCGAATACCCAGGGCGAAGATGAAGCGCGCCAGGGGCCGGCCACGGCTGTCCTCGATGGCCCGGATCAAATTCTCGGCGGACTTGTCCGCCATCCGATCGAGCGCCGCGAGGTTGTTTCGATTGATCTTTTCCGGGTCGTACAAATCGGCAGGGGTTGCCACCAGCCCCTTGTCGACAATCTGCTCCACCAGCTTGTCGCCCAGCCCCTCGATATCCATGGCCCGGCGCGAGGCGAAATGGATGATGGCCTGCTTGCGCTGGGCCGGGCAGGACAAGCCGTTGCTGCAGCGGGCGGCCGCCTCATCCTCCAGCCTGACCACCGGAGCGCCGCATTCTGGGCAGGTGTCGCGCATACGGAACGGCTCGTACAGCGGCGTAACCAAATCCTTCATGGGGCGCCGTTCCAGCACCACGCTCACCACCTCCGGAATGACATCGCCGGCCCGGCGCACAATGACCGTGTCCCCGACCCGCACATCCTTGCGCCTCACCTCGTCCTCATTGTGCAGCGTGGCGTTGGTGACGGTAACACCGCCGACGAAGACGGGAGCGAGCCGTGCCACCGGCGTCAGGATGCCGGTGCGGCCCACCTGCACATCGATGCCCTCCACGGTGGTGAGTTCTTCCTGGGCCGGATACTTGTGGGCGATGGCGAAGCGCGGGGCGCGTGCGACGAAACCCAGTGTTTCCTGGTCTGCAAGCCGGTTGACCTTGTAGACCGCGCCATCAATGTCATAGGGCAGGCTGGCACGCTGGTGGCCCAGTCGCTGGAAATAGTCCATTAGGCCGGCGACGCCGCGCACGGTGGCACGCGCATTTGACACCGGCAAGCGACGCCGGGCCAGCCAATCCATGATGCCGGCATGGGTGCCGGGCAGCTCGGCGCCTTCCACCCGGCCCACGCCATAGGCAAAAAATGACAGGCGGCGACGGGCGGTGATACGTGAATCCAACTGACGCAGGCTGCCAGCAGCGGCATTGCGGGGATTGGCGAAGGTCTTCTCGCCCTGGTTGCGCGCAGTTTCGTTGAGCTTGTCAAAGTCTCTCCGCAGCATCAGCACCTCGCCGCGCACCTCCAGCCAGACCGGCGGCTCCATGTCCTCCAGCCGCATGGGGATGGCCTTCACGGTGCGCAGGTTGGCGCTGACGTCCTCGCCGGAAAAACCGTCGCCCCGGGTCGCACCCTGGACGAACACGCCATTCTGATAATGCAGGGAGATGGCTAGGCCGTCGAACTTGGGTTCCACAGCGTATTCGATCTGTTCCCCCTCCCGGCCCAGTCCCTCCCGCACACGGCGGTCGAAGGCGGCCACCTCGGCCTCAGAGAATGCATTGTTGAGGGACAGCATGGGCAGGCCGTGGGCGACTTCAGCGAAGGCCTTGAGGGGAGCGGCGCCCACTCGTTGAGTCGGGGAATCCGCACTACGCAATTCGGGGTGGTCTGCCTCAAGCTCCTGCAATTCCCGCAGCAGCCTGTCATATTCCGCGTCGGGAATAGTCGGGGAATCGAGGACGTAATAGCGGTAATTGGCCTCATTGATCAAGCGGCGCAGTTCAAGAATGCGGTGCTCCGCCCCACTTTCCACCCCAGCCCTCCTCGCGTTCAGACAAACAGTCTGAGTGCCCGCTCGCCACCGGCAGGAATACCCCGTGCTTCCATGCGGGCAAAAAACTGGGAGAGGCGAGCCCGGTCCCGCGTGAGACTGTCTTCACTCACAGACCGGCCGTTGTCATCCACCAGCCGACCTTCCAGACGCCAGGCCAGGTCGAAGCCCAGACGAGTCATGCGGTCAAATACGGCAAGGCCATCGGCAACCCGCGGTACGTCGAACAATAGAGTCACACCGTGAGTGGTAAGACCACGGCCATCACGGGGAAAGGGCTCATCCTCCTGATTGGCCAGGGTGAACAGGGTATGGCCAAAATCATCCCGCGCATGGAAGGTGCCATCGGATTCCAGGGTCAGGCGGGCTTCCTGGGCGTGGCTGTGCATGGCCTCGCTGGTGAAAGGCCTGCTGTCGGCTGACACCACGTTGAGACCGATCAGTACATCCACATCCATACAGAACAGATCCAGATCTCGCGCCAGCCCAAGGGCCTCCTCCTTGCTCGGGCACGACACAGCCCCTCCCTCTTCCGCTGCAAACTCATAGAGGGCGCGACAGAAAGCATCCAACTGATCCTGGGATACTGCGCCACCGCGATCGGCGAGCTGCAAACCGAATTCCACTTGGGCATATACATTGCGCGGATGGCTGCTCAAGGCTTCCCAGTTTCCGTCAGTGCGACAGCCATAGGCACGCATGGGTTTTCCGATGCGACGCAGCACTGAAAGCAAGGGGCCAAAATTGGCCAGCAGCGGTGCGGCAAATTTCAATCGGGCAATGAATTCCGTCCCCTCGTCGAGACCGCTGCCCAGGATCGGCGATGTTTCTGGCTCCGTCTCCGTTACGCCTGCTTCAACCACAGAAACACCGGGAGGCATATCGCCATCCGCAAGCGCCGAAGCAGGCGTGGTTTTAGGCATGGCATCAGGCACGGCGGGTGCTGTCGACCAATTCGTCGGCATTGGCCGAGGGGGTTCCGGATCAGGATCTCGTCCGGGCAGGAGCTCCAGGGAAGACAGGATGGAAGTCACGGGCTCGCTTGACACCCGCTCGTGCTCATAGCCGATGGCAGGCATGACGGCTTCAGCTTCATCCACAGCATGCCTTGCTTCACTCGCCTGGGTTACGGAATCCGTCAGTTGGATATGGGTATCGGCCCTGCGCTTGCTGGCCTCGGTGCGTACCGACTCGCCCAGCATGATGTCCTCGCGCTTGTGGGAAAACATACGATCCGCTTCTTTGCGGAACTTGCGTTCCTGGAGGACGTTGTAGATAACGATGATGGCGATCAGGCTGACGCCGACGATGGCCAGAACGATCTGGAGCGTGGTCATCATCCTAGATACCTCGATGGAACGTACCCGATAGCGGGTTCGTGCAGACTATTGGCGCAAAGAAATAACGCTGCGGGGGCAATTCCCCATCGGGGAGAACGACAAAGCCAAGCGCCGCCATGACACGCCCGCGTGTGTGGATTGAAACTACCTTCCTGACGATGCATGACCGGCATTCTCCGGATGGTATCCATGCGGCTTTCCGCAAATTGAACAGCGATCAATCGAGGTAACTGAAATCATGGCCGTTTAATCTCCGTGGGGGGCCGGGTTCCGGGCTCCATGACATGGAAGAAGACTTCGTTGGCGCGCACCATGCCGAGTTCGAATCGGGCACGCTCATCAAGGGCATCATAGCCGGAATGAAGGTCACGGGCCTCCGCCGCGAGTTGGACGTTGCGAGTTTCCAGAGCCTGGTTGGCGGTCTTCTGAGCGGCGATCTCCCGCTCCAGTTCCCAAACGCGGAGCCAACTGCCCTTCCCCACCCAGAGGGGATATTGCAGCAGCAGGATCAGCACCGCCAAGGTCCAGGCAACACCGCGCATCTCATCTCAATTGATAAAAGGCTTCCCGGCCGGGATAGCGAGCGCGCTCGGCGAGTTCTTCCTCGATGCGCAGCAACTGGTTGTACTTGGCCATGCGGTCGGCGCGGGACAGGGAGCCGGTCTTGATCTGCAGGGCGTTGCTGCCCACCGCCAGGTCGGCGATGAAGGCATCCTCGGTCTCGCCGGAACGATGGGAGATCACGGCGGTGTAGCCGGCCCGCTTGGCGGTTTCGATGGCGTCGAAGGTCTCCGACACCGAACCGATCTGGTTCACCTTGATGAGGATGGAGTTGGCGATGTTCTTGGCGATACCTTCGCGCAAGATTTTCGCGTTGGTAACGAATAGATCGTCGCCCACGATCTGGATCTTCTTGCCCAGCTTGGCGGTGTGCAGGGCCCAGCCGTCCCAGTCGCCTTCCGCCATGCCGTCCTCGATACTGATGATGGGATACTTGTCCACCCAGGCGGCCAGATAGTCGCCGAACTCGGCGGAGGTGAGCTTCAGGCCCTCTGATTCCAGCACGTAGCGGCCGTCCTTGTAGAACTCGGAAGCGGCGCAGTCCAGGCCGATCAGCACGTCCTTGCCCGGTGTGTAGCCGGCGGCGGCGATGGCTTCCATGATGAACTTCAGGGCTTCCTCGTTGGACTTGAAGTTGGGGGCGAAGCCGCCCTCGTCGCCCACGGTGGTGGGGTGGCCGGCCTTGTCCAGGAGCTTCTTCAAGGTGTGGAACACCTCGGCGCCGCAGCGCAGGGCTTCGCGGAAGCTGGGCAGACCGGCGGGGATGATCATGAATTCCTGCATGTCCACGCTGTTGTTGGCGTGGGCGCCGCCGTTGACGATGTTCATCATGGGCACCGGCAGGTGCATGGGGCCGGCGCCGCCCAGGTAGCGGTACAAGGGCAGGCCGGCGTCCTCGGCGGCGGCGCGGGCGCAGGCCATGGACACGGCCAGGATGGCGTTGGCGCCCAGACGGGCTTTGTTGTCGGTGCCGTCCAGATCGATGAGGGTCTGGTCGATCAGGTGCTGCTCTTCCGCGTCCAGGCCCAGGACGGCCTCGGCGATTTCGGTGTTCACGTTCTCGACTGCTTTCAGCACGCCCTTGCCCATATAGCGGGACTTGTCGCCATCGCGCAGTTCGATGGCCTCACGGCTGCCGGTGGAGGCGCCGGAGGGGACGGCGGCGCGGCCCAGCACGCCGGATTCGAGAAGCACATCGGCTTCCACGGTGGGGTTGCCGCGCGAGTCGAGAATTTCGCGGGCGATCACATCTACGATTGCACTCATTGCTGCTTTCCTTTTCTTCTATCGGTCACGGCTGTTGGCCGTGCTTTACAGGCGGGCTTCGATAAAGCCCTTTTGTTTCACCAAGGCGTCGATGTCCTTGAGTGTGAATAACAATTCTTTCATCAGATGCAGGGGCCAGGCATTGGGGCCGTCGGAGAGGGCCTTGGCCGGGTCCGGATGGGTTTCCGCGAACAGGCCACTCACCCCGACCGCCACGGCGGCCCGCGCCAGCACAGGTACGAACTCACGCTGGCCGCCGGAGCTGGTGCCCTGGCCGCCGGGCTGCTGCACGGAATGGGTGGCGTCGAACACCACCGGGCAGCCGGTCTCGCGCATGATGGCGAGGCCGCGCATGTCGGACACCAGGGTGTTGTAGCCGAAAGAGACGCCTCTATCGCACACCATGATGGTGTCGGCGCCACCGTTGGCGGATTTCGCTTTGTCCACCACGTTCTTCATGTCGCCGGGGGCGAGGAACTGGCCCTTCTTGATGTTAACCGGCTTGCCGCAGGTGGCCACCGCCTCGATGAAATCGGTCTGGCGGCACAGAAAAGCGGGAGTTTGCAGCACGTCCACCACCGCCGCCACCGGGGCGATTTCGTCCACGGTGTGCACGTCGGTAAGCACCGGCACGCCGATCTTCCGCTTCACCTCGGCCAGGATGCGCAGCCCTTCTTCCAGGCCCAGGCCCCGGAAGGACTTGCCCGAGGAGCGATTGGCCTTGTCGAAGGAGGATTTGTAGATGAAGGGGATACCCACTTCGGCGCAGATTTCCTTGATGGCGCCGGCGGTGTCCATGGCCATCTGCTCGGATTCGATGACACAGGGGCCTGCGATGAGGAAGAGGGGATGAACCAGTCCGACTTCAAATCCGCACAGCTTCATGTCGCCCGTCCTTTCTGATTGGCCAGGGCCGCTTCGACGAAGGCCTTGAACAGGGGATGGCCATCGCGGGGATTGGAAGTGAATTCCGGATGGAACTGACAGCCGACGAACCAGGGATGCACGTCCTTGGGCAGTTCCACCATTTCGCACAGGTTGGTACCCGGCGCCCGGCCGGCCACCTGGAGGCCGGCGGCCTCCAGCCTGGCCAGCAGGCTGTTGTTCACTTCATAGCGATGGCGGTGGCGTTCTACGACCTCGGCCTTGCCGTATATGGCGCGCGCCAGGGTGCCGTCGCCTAGTTTGCACACCTGCCCTCCCAGGCGCATGGTGCCGCCCAGATCGGATTGGGCATCGCGCCGCTCGATATGGCCATCCTTTTCCTGCCATTCGGTAATCAGGCCGATGACCGGGTAAGGCGTTTCCTGCTCGAATTCCGTGGAATGAGCACCTTCCATGCCGGCAACATCGCGGGCGAATTCCACCACAGCCAGCTGCATGCCCAGGCAGATGCCCAGGTAGGGCACCTTGTTCTCGCGGGCAAAGCGGATGGCGCAGATCTTTCCCTCGGTGCCGCGCTTGCCGAAGCCGCCGGGCACCAGGATGGCGTCCATGCTGGCCAGAGCGCCGCAACCATCGTGCTCGATGGTCTCGGAATCGATGTAATGGATGTTGACCTTGCTGCGGGTATGGATGCCGGCGTGGGTCAGGGACTCGGACAGGGACTTGTAGGACTCGGTCAGATCCACGTATTTGCCGACGAAGGCGATGTCAACCTGATGTTCCGGATGTTCCAGGGCATCGATGAGGCGCTTCCAGACCGACAGATCGGCCGCCTTGGCCAGCAGGCCCAGCTTGTGGCAGACGATCTCGTCCAGCATCTGGTCGTGCAGCATGGCCGGGATCTTGTAGATGGAATCCGCGTCCAGAGCCTCGATCACCGCTTCCGGCATG
>CAZEOR010000042.1:0-12392 GCA_964513695.1 uncultured Thiobacillus sp. | reverse complement strand
CGCAATGTGAAGGTTCAGCGGTTTGTTCCTGACCGAGGCGCCGGTGTGCCGTATTTGAACGCTATGGCCACCAGGAACAGTAAGAAAGTTTCTCTTTTCCTGGTCAATCGAAACGTCAGTGCTTCCATGAAAGTCAGGATTAACGGCGTGCCAGCGGGTTCTGATACGGCCTGGACATTGACCGGGCCTGCTGTCGATAGCGACAACGAGAAAAATCCGGAAGAGGTGGTTCCCAGGAACCTGGCCGTGGAGAGACAGGCGGGTGGTTTGATGGTGACGCTCCCGGCGCATTCTTTTTCGGTGGTCAGCACGGCACTTCCACAACGTTGAAATGATGGGGTGCTAGTCTGTGCGACGTATTTCCCAATGACCGGATCGACTGTAAGGGCTTGATTTACAAAGCTATGTCTAGTCTGTAGATTGGCCGGAACGGGGTCTGGATGTATAGCGTGAGGTTGCCCCACGCGGCGCGCGGGGCATCACTCGGCGGCATCGGACGAGCCGCTACAGATATCTATTAATGATTGTTGAGAGGCTGATGATGGCAGCTGCTTACCCCACTGACGTTTCGATTATCACGACATACCGCTGCCAGATGCGCTGCAAGATGTGCGATATCTGGGAAAACCCGACCGACAAGAAGCGCGAAATTACGGCCAAGGATTTGGAAGTTCTGCCCAATTTCAAGTTTGTGAATATTACTGGCGGGGAGCCATTTGTCCGGCGGGATCTGGAAGACATCGTCGATGTGATGTTCAAGAAATCAGATCGGATTGTCATTTCCACTTCCGGTTGGCATACGGATCGAATCGTGAAGATGGCCAGGAAATATCCGAATATCGGCATTCGGGTCAGTATCGAAGGGCTTTCTCAGAAAAATGACGATTTACGCGGCCGGGAGGGCAGCTTCGACCGAGCCATGAGGCTGCTTCTGACACTGAAGGAAATGGGAGTCAAAGATATTGGCTATGGCTGCACGGTATCCAACAAGAATTCCGAGGATATGCTCTGGCTGTATAAGTTGTCGCGGGAATTGGGGATGGAATTCGCTACAGCCGCATTCCACAATTCCTATTATTTCCACAAGGATGACAACGAGATTACCAACAAGGATGAGGTGATCGGTAATTTCCACAAGCTGATCGAGGAATTACTCAAGGACAATAGTCCGAAGAGTTGGTATCGCGCTTTCTTCAACCTGGGTTTGATCAATTACATTCGCGGCAAGCCGCGCATGCTGCCCTGTGAGGCGGGTACAGCCAACTTCTTCATCGAACCCTATGGCGACGTCTATCCCTGCAATGGCCTGGAAGAACGCTACTGGAAGGAATCCATGGGCAATATCCGGGATGTCTCCAGCTTCGATGAGTTGTGGTTCAGTGAGAAGGCGGAAAAGGTACGTGGTTTGGTGCGGACTTGTCCCAAGAATTGCTGGATGGTTGGAACCGCGGCACCGGTCATGAAGAAGTACATCAAGCATCCCACTTCCTGGGTGATGAAGAACAAGATCAAATCAATGTTGGGCAAGCCCGTCTGCATCGATGAGGTGCCGCATTTCGATGTGGGCCAGGATCCTTTGCAGGGCGACTTGCGGGAAGGCACCATCCCGGCGCAGAAGATCACATTCCATCGGCGCGAGCCCGAGGTGGTGCTGTCAGAAGCCGAGTTGGCTGACATGCTGCGCGCGGATTGAACTGTGGCGGATTCCGGACGGCCGATCAGGGTCATGATGCTGGGCTTACGGGGCTTCCCCTGTGTCCAGGGCGGTGTGGAAACCCATGCGGAGCATTTGTGCCCGCTCCTGGTTGAATTGGGATGCGATGTCACTGTGTTGACACGTTCCCCCTATCACCCAGCCGAAATCGGCAGGGAATGGAGAGGAGTGAAATTCGTCCCGCTGTGGGCACCCAAGTCAAAGGGTCTGGAGGCGATATTGCATAGTTTCCTGGGCGTCCTTTATGCGGGCTTGAAGCGCCCGGATATCCTGCATATCCAGGCAATTGGCCCCGGTATCATGACTTTGCCCGCCAGACTGCTGGGTCTTCGCGTCGTGGTTACACACCACGGCCCGGATTACGACCGTCAGAAATGGAATGGATTTGCCAAACTGGTATTGCGCATGGGTGAGCGGTTCGGCATGCGCTGGTCGAATGGCCGTATCGTGATCTCAGAGGTGATTCGCGCTCTGGTGCGGGCCAAGCATGGCCGGGAAAGCATCCTGATTCCGAATGGGGTGGATTTGCCCGAAATGCCGGGTTCGGCTGAAACACCCGCTGCATTTGGGCTTGAGCCGGGAAAATATGTGTTGCTGGTCAGCCGTCTCGTTCCGGAAAAACGGCATGGCGACCTGATTGATGCGTTTCATCGCGCGGCATTGCCGGGTTGGAAACTGGCCATAGTTGGCGCATCCGATCACCCGGACGCCTATGTAAGGGAGGTGCTGGACAAAGCCTCTGCAACACCGGGCGTCATCTGCACAGGACTTCAGACCGGGGTGTCATTGCGTGAGCTATATGTGCATGCCGGAATTTTTGTCTTGCCTTCATCTCATGAAGGCCTGCCCATCGCCATGCTGGAAGCGCTCAGCTATGGTTTACCTGTGATCGCCAGTGACATTCCGGCCAACCTTGAAGTGGGGCTGGCTAATGAGCATTACTTTCCGCTGGGGGATGTAGCCGCTTTGTCCGCGCGTTTGGAATCGTTCGCCGCGCGTCCGATGTCCATGGCGGAGAGGGAGGCCCGGCGTGAATGGGTGTCGACTCGTTTCGATTGGCGTGATGTTGCAAGAAGAACCATGACGGTTTATCAAGCGCTGCGCGGGTGAATATTTCCGAATTAGCCGGGAAGGTTGGAGTGGTGGGGTTTTTCGACCATCCTGGTTATGGCGTGGCTTTTGAAATCTCCGGAAATTGGCATAAATAAATTTAAAACTATCGGATAGCACTATTCCACGTCATACAGGCTATCGAGGGGTGGGGTAACTGAGGGGGGTGGGGTAACAAATTGATGGGTCGATTATGCATCGTGTTTACTATTTTTCTTTATGGCTGATCCTGGCGGGGCTGATTGCACCGGGTTATGCCATCGCCGCGGTTGGAAGCCTGACGGTCAAGCTGCTGGACCACATTAGTGAAGCGGGCTTGGTGGGACAGGAAGTGCACGCGTACGAGAAGGGAGCGGACGGGACGCTGACGTGGAAGGCGAAGCGGGTGACGGACGCGGGAGGGCTGACGAAGTTCGACCTGGACGGTCTGGGAAGCGGGAAGGTGTATGAATTTCAGGCACAGCCCTACGGATACTCGGTGCATAGCGATGCGGTGAGCGCCACCGGGTGGTACAGCTTCCGGGTAGGCAAGCTGCAAATCCAAGTGATAGACGGCATCACGGAGCAACCCAAGGCGGGTCAGGCGGTCGTGCTCAAGCGCTGGCAGGCGGACGGCAACCACGTTGGCGTGATGAGCGCGCAGACGGACGCGGGAGGCTGGCTCAAGCTTGACCCGCCCTCGCTGGGCCAGGTGGGTTACGTTCTCACGGCGATCAGCCCCACGGACGGGCAATGGAAGAGCAGCGAGCCTTACTGGGTCAAAGGCCCGCACCGATTTGTACTGGGCAACGCGGCGGTGGTGGGGAAGCTGCGAGACGGCGTGACTGGCGCGCAGCTGGGCTCGCAATGGATGGAAGTCTGGGAGAAGCTGGCGGGAGGCGGGCGGACACTGAAAGAGAAACGGTGGACCGACGCCAACGGAGAAATCCGGTTTGACCTGGCGGGAATGAAAGAAGGGCGCCGCTACATTCTCCGAGCGCAACCCTACCTTGACGCGGTGGAAAGCGGTGAGATCGGCCAAGGCGGAGAGCAGGAACTCAAAGCCGGCAAACTCCAGGTGACGCTGATTGACGGGCGCAACGAGCAAGCCTATGGCTGGCGGGACATCACGCTAGTGGAACGCCAAGCGGACGGCACGCTCAAGGGGATCAAGAGCTACCGGACGGATGGCGCCGGCAAACTGCGGCTCGACCCGTCGCAGCTGGGCACGCGGGACTACCTGATCCGCGCGGCGAGCCTGGCGGACGGCAGCGACAAGGACAGTCCGGCCTATGGCCAGGGAGGAAGCTACAGCTTCAAGGTGGGGGGGGCGGGCCTGACGGTAAAGCTGCTGGACCACATTAGTGAAGCGGGCTTGGTGGGACAGGAAGTGCACGCGTACGAGAAGGGAGCGGACGGGACGCTGACGTGGAAGGCGAAGCGGGTGACGGACGCGGGAGGGCTGACGAAGTTCGACCTGGACGGTCTGGGAAGCGGGAAGGTGTACAACTTCAGTGCGCAGCCTTATGGATACTGGGTGAAGAGCGAAGATATCAGCGCCACCGGTTGGTACAGCTTCCGCGTAGGAACCACTTTATTGACATTGATGAATACGGCTAATGCCAGCCCATTGGCAGGCCAAACTGTTGCTGCCCTGGAAAAGTTGTCCAATGGGTCTTTGCGATGGGAACGTCAGGCCGTGTCCGATGCTCGTGGCCAGACCAGATTCGATCTGCCTGGTTTGGGCAAAGGGGGCATTTATGTGTTTCGCGCGATCAATCCCTTTGCCGATGGCAAGGATTACTTCAGCGATCTCCTGAATTGGCGAGGTGCTTTCACCTTTTCACTGGATCGGACAGATACCAATGCACCCGACCGGATACCTCCCCAAGTAAGCGTTCTGTTCCCGAAGCAGGCATCGGCGGTGTCCAAAGGCGGATTCCGGCTATATGGTACGGCTACGGATGATGTGTCCGTTACGGCGGTGCGCTTGCTGCTGACTTTGCCTTCCGGCGCAGCGATGGAACGAGCCGCCACCTACCAAGCGGAGGCGGGTACTTGGCATGTGGACACCGGCTCTTTGGGAGAGGCGGGCGCGGGCGCCCTGGGGGTGCGTGTGGTTGCGGTGGATTCGGGCCTGAACCAGGCCGAGGCTCAGTTGGAACTCACTTTGCTGGATGATCGGACGGCGCCGAATTTGGAGGTGCTTTCCCATGCGGATGGGGCCTCGGTGCCCATGGGGGGCTTCGTGGTGAACGGGCGAGTGACGGATGACACCCTGTCACCGAGCCTGACCGTCCAGATTTCGGGAGGCGGGTTGGCCAATGACGAAGTGCGGAATGTGGAAGTGGCGCCGTCATCGGGAAACTGGGCGGTACGCGTGGCACCCGAATCCGGTTTTACCTCAGCACCTCTGACCTTGACGCTGACTGCACGGGATGGAATGGGGAATACAGCGGTGAAGATGTTGCGCTTATATCCCAGCGATGCTTTCGGGCAGGTTTGGCATGTTCTGCAACGTACCGCGTATGGAGCCGTACCCGGTCAGATTAAGGCGGTGGTAGGCGAGGGCGTTCAAAATTATCTGTTGCAGCAATTGGCCCCGGATGGTTTGGACGATAGTGATTTCACCCAGCGCCAGCAGGGGTGGATGGATCTGGGTAGCTACCTGGCCACGGACTATCTGCGCCATGCGGTGTTCAGCCGCCGACAATTGCGCGAGGTGATGACTTGGTTCTGGGACAACCACTTCAACACCTACTACTACAAGCATTCCATCGCTGATTTCGAGCACCGGGAGATGGCGGGCTTCCGAGCTCATGCATTTGGCCGTTTCCGTGATCTGCTGGGGGTGAGTGCAAAAAGTCCGGCCATGCTGCATAGCCTGGATGGGGTGAACAACATGAAGGGCCGACCAAATGAAAATTACGCCCGAGAACTGATGGAGTTGCACACCCTGGGCGTGACCGGCGGCTACAGTCAGCAGGATGTGGTGGATGCGGCCCGTGCCTTTACCGGTTGGAGCGAGGTGGATGGCCAGTTTGTGTTCAATGCCAACTTGCACGACAACGGTTTGAAGGTGGTGCTGGGTAGCATGCTCCCCGCGAATGGAGGTCAGTCGGACGGTGAGGCGGTTCTGGATCTGGTGGCCAGGCATCCGTCCACGGCCCGGTTCGTGTGCGGCAAGCTTGTGACCTTGCTGGTGAGCGATATCCCGGTGGATAGCTTGATCCAGCAATGCGCCGTGGTGTTCCAGAACAGCGTGGATGCGCCGGACCAGATGGCGCGAGTGCTGTTGACGATCCTGTCATCCCAGCAGTTTCTGGGTACGACATACCGCAGCGCCAAGATGAAAACGCCGCTGGAACTGGCGGTTGGCCTCACGCGTAATCTGGGGGGCGAGTCGGGCGGCGATGATCTGGCCGAGGAGACGCAACGCATGGGCATGGGTTTGTTCGTGAATTCATCGCCTACCGGATATGCCGAGACGGGGGATGCTTGGGTTTCCACCAGCATGTTGCTTAACAGAGTGCGTTTTCTGGATCGGGCCTTGAACACCACATCGACGGCGGGTGACACGCAATTCAATCTGATGGGTTTGATGCAGGCCGATGTTCTGGAGACCGCCGAGGGTATCGTGGGCCGACTGCTAGACTTGACCCTTGGCCCCACATGGACCCGCCGGCATTGGGATCTGGGTATGTCGCTGCTGACGGAAGGGGGGAAGCGCCCATATTTCTCCTGGGCGCCGGATGCCGAGCAACGCCTGCGCAGCCTGGGCAAGGCGCTGGCGGTCCTGCCCGAGTATCAGTATCAATAGTCGGAAAGATCGCCACCATGAACCGTAGAACATTTATCAAGCAGTTGATTGGAAGCGGGCTGTCGCTAGGCGCCGGCATGAGTCTGCCGGGCACCGTTCAGGCAGCAGCCAGCGGGCGAGTGATGGTGGTGGTTTTTCTGCGTGGCGGCTGGGATGGCCTGAATGTGGCAGTGCCATATGGCGAGGCTGCTTATCACAGCTTGCGGCCATCGCTCCGTATCGCACCGCCTTCCTCCGGCAATGCCAACTCGGCATTGGATCTGGACGGCTTTTTCGGTTTCCACCCGGCCATGGCGCCAATCCACACCTTGTATCAGGAAGGAAGAGTGGCGGTGCTGCCGTCTGTGCTTTATCCCAACGCGAGCGGCTCTCATTTTGAAGGGCAGGACATCCTGGAGGATGCAGCGAGTACTCCCACAACCAGCGGTTGGCTGGCGCGCTACCTGACGGCCACACCCAACAGCGGAGGAGTGGCTGCGCGTGCCCTGAGCCTCACTCCAGGCGTTCCACGCAGCATGCGTGGACTGATTCCCGTGCCTTCCTATTCGGATTTGGGCGGCTTGGTACTGGCAGCCAATCAGAAGGACCGGGACATGCTGGGCGCCGTGATGGCGGACCAGTATGGTCGCGTTCCCGCCGCTGGAAATCCCAGTGCCGCATCGTTGCATAACACCGCAAGCCAGTTGCTGTTGGACATGGATGTTTTGCTCGCCATCAACAGCTTGCCGGTGGAAGGCGGGGCGGTCTATCCGGCTACCACATTTGGCCGCCAGATGCGCCAGGCAGCAGCTCTGGTAAAGGGCAAACCGGGTCTGGAGCTCATTACCCTGGATTTGGGTGGATGGGATACCCACCGTGATCAGGGGGCTGGTCAGCCTGAGGGGCAAATGTCCCGGCTGCTCAAGCAGTTTGCAGATGCGGTTGGCGCTTTCTTCCAGGATTTGGGAGCACACAGTACTCGTGTGACCTTGTTGACCAGCAGCGAGTTTGGCCGTACTGCCGCTGAAAACGGCAGTGGCGGTACCGACCATGGCCGTGCCACTACATGGTTGGTCATGGGGGGCGGAGTGCGTGGTGGTATCTATACGGGTACGGGTTGGCCCGGTTTGGAACCGGACCAACTTCACGAGGGCCGTTACCTTGCTCACAGCATCGATTTCCGTGCTGTGTACGGTGATTGCCTGAGCCGGGTCTTGGGTCTGGCCAATCCAGGCGTGGTAATCCCAGGATATAACCAGGGAACCTTGGGCTTTTTGGTTTAAGGCTGGCGCGGCGGCACGAAATCAGGCTGGTGAATGACTGCATGCACGTCACGCTTTGGGATCAGTGATTCGGCTGGATTGAATGGTTTTAGATGGGGGTAACGTAGGCGGCCTGATGAGGCGGGTTAGGTATCAGGGGCGTTTTATATACATCTAACAAGCGCGTTTTTCGTTCCACCCAATACTCACTATTGAACTAAGCAAGGCCCAGGGGCTTTGACAAGAATATAAGCAGATACTAACGTCCAGATATAGGTTTCCGCCGCCGGTTTTCACGACTCCCGACGCTGCCGCGAATGTATCCGGCGGTTGCATGTCCTCTTTCTGGAGGAGTAGATCGTGAGTGCGGCAACCACTTCAATTCCCTTCCAAGGCCGGGCCGGCTTTCTCGGCGAGGTCATGGCTTCCACGCCGGGGGACAACCGGCTCGATCTTTGCATCCAGTGCGGTTCCTGTGGCGGCTCCTGTCCGTCTGGCGCGGAGATGGAACATACGCCGCGCCGGCTGTTTGCTCTGATCCGTGCCGGGGAGCGGGATGCGGTGCTGCGCAGCAACGCTCCCTGGTATTGCGTGTCCTGCTACTACTGCACGGTACGCTGTCCGCAGGGCATCCACATCACCGACGTGATGTACACCCTGAAGTCCATGGCGATCCGCGCCGGGCTTTACCACGATGCCGCCATGCCGGGTTTCTCCGAAACTTTCGTGGATTACGTGGAGAAGTACGGACGCAGCTTCGAGTTGGGCATCGCCACCCGTTTCAACCTGCGCCACCACCCGCTCAGCCTGGCGGGCATGGCGCCCATGGGCCTGGGCATGCTGATGCGCGGACGCATGGATCTCACGCCCCACCGCATCAATGGCATGGCCCAGCTCAGCGCCATCCTGGAAAAAGCCAAGGCGCTGGAAGGAGCCCCATCATGAAAGCGCTGTTCTATCCGGGCTGCTCCATGCAGAAAAACGCCCGTCCCTATCTGGATTCCCTTATGGCGATCAGGGAGGAAATCGACCTGGAATTGCAGGAGATCGAGGACTGGAACTGTTGCGGCGCCACCGAATACATGTCGGTGCACCGGGTCGCGGCCCATTCTCTGATCGGGCGCAATCTCGCCCTGGCCAGCGACCAGGCCGCCGGCACTGATGTGCTGACGGCCGGTTGCAGCGCCTGCTACCTGAATCTCGCCAAGACCGATGCCCAGATGCGGGAAGATCCCCGCCTGAACAGCACGGTCAACGAGGCCCTCGCCGCCGGCGGCCTGGAATACCGGCCGGGCAGCCTGCAAGTGCGCCACCTGCTCGATCTGGTCTGCCACGACATCGGCTACGAAGCGGTGGCCGCCAAGGTGGTGAAACCCCTGTACGGCCTCAAGGTGGCGGCCTATTACGGCTGCCAGGTGGTGCGCCCGGATGTGGATGGCCGCTGGGACAGCCACGAGCACCCGACCGCCATGGACAAGCTGCTCGCCGCCCTGGGCGCCGAGCCGGTGGACTGGTCGCTGAAGACCCAGTGTTGCGGTGGCCACATGACGGTGATCGGCCCGGATGTGGCGTTCGGCTTGATCCGCCGCCTGATCCATGGCGCTTCCAGCGCCGGCGCCGATCTGGTCGTGACCCTTTGCCCCATGTGCCAGTTGAACCTGGATGCCTACCAGGTGGAGATGAACAAGCACTTCCACAGCGACTACCACGTGCCGGTGCTGTATTTCACCCAGTTGATGGGGCTGGCTTTCGGCAAGCATCCCAAGGAACTGGGCATCGGCAAGGAGTTCGTCGACGCCGCCCCGGCGCTGGCCAAGATCCAGGCACCGGGTTTGGCAACCACTCCGCCGAAGGTCGCCGAAGCCAAACGCAAACGCCGTCCGAAGCCGGGGGACGGATTGCCGATGCCGCGCATGGAGTGAGCCATGACCGATAACGCACAACAGGAAAGAGTCGGTGTCTACGTCTGCCACTGCGGCACCAACATCGCCGGGGTCGTCGATGTGGAGTCCGTCGCCAAGTTCGCCGCCGAGGATCTGAAGGACCGCGGCGTGGTCCTGGCCAGGGACTACACCTTCATGTGCTCGGTGGCCGGCCAGGAGCGCATCGAGCAGGACATCCACGAACTGGGGCTGACCCGTGTCGTGGTGGCCGCCTGCTCGCCCCATCTGCACGAGAAGACCTTCCGCGGCGTGTGCGAGCGTTCCGGTGTGAACCCCTATCTTTCGGAGATGGCCTCCATCCGCGAGCATGTGGCCTGGGTACACACCGACAAGGCTGCCGCCACCGCCAAGGCCAAGGCCATTGTCAGCGGCACGGTGGAACGGGTGCTGAAGAATGAGCCCCTGGAAGCCATCCGGGTGCCCATCGACGCAGCCACCCTGGTGGTTGGCGGCGGTATCGCCGGCCTGCAATCGGCCCTGGAAGTGGCCGAGGCCGGCTACGAGGTGTATCTGATCGAACGGGAGGCCTCCCTGGGCGGCCACATGGCCCAGTTCGACAAGACCTTCCCCACCCTGGACTGCGCCGCCTGCATCCTGACGCCGAAGATGGCGGCGGCTGGCGCCCACCCGAAAATCCACCTGTTCACCTGGAGCGAGGTGGAGAAGGTGGAGGGCTTCGTCGGCAACTACACCGTCACCGTGAAGAAGAAGCCCCGCTACGTGGACGAGGATATCTGCACCGGCTGCGGCATCTGCGTCGAGAAGTGCCCGATCCTGGTGTTGGACGAGAACTTCGAGGCCGGCATCGGCTACCGCAAGGCCATCTACTGGCCGTTCGCCCAGGCGGTGCCGAACCTGCCCGTGCTTGACCCGGATACCTGCACCTACTACATCGGCGGGAAGGGCGGCTGCAAGGCCTGCGAGAAGTTCTGCCCGACCGTGCCCAACTCCATCAAGTTCGACCAGAAGGAGGAACGGGTGACCCTGAAGGTGGGCAACATCATCCTGGCCACCGGCTGGGATCTGTTCAACGCCCGCCGCATTCCCCAGTACGGCTACGGCCGCCTGGCCAACGTCTTCACCAACCTGGAGCTGGAGCGCATGTGCAACGCCGCCGGCCCCACCGGCGGCAAGGTGGTGCTGCGCGACGGCCAGAGCGCGCCAAAAAGCGTCGGCATCGTCCATTGCGTGGGCAGCCGCGACCGCAACTACAACCGCCACTGCTCCGCCATCTGCTGCATGCAGAGCCTGAAGACCGCGCATCTGGTGAAGGAGCGCACCGGCGCCGAGATCTACAACTTCTATATCGACATCCGCACGCCGGGGAAAGAATACGACGAGTTCTACCAGCGGGTGCTGGACGACGGTGTCCACTTCGTGCGCGGCAAGGTGGCGGAAGTCACCGACGTGCCCATCGGCCCCGGCGAGGAGGCGGAAAACGGCAGCGGCAAGCTCTACATCCAGGTGGACGACACCCTGGCCGGTTTGCAGCGGCGTATCCCGGTGGACATGGTGGTGCTGGCCTCAGGCCTGGAGCCGCGCAGCGACAGCGCGGAAGTGGGCAAGACCTTCGGCATCGCCTGTTCCACCAGCGGCTGGTTCATCGAGAAGCACGCCAAGATGGACCCCATCGCCACCATGACCGAGGGCGTCTTCGTGGCCGGTTGCGCCGGCGGGCCCAAGGACATCCCCGCCAGCGTCTCGCAAGGCTCGGCGGCGGCGGCGCGGGTGCTGAACTACATCCGCCAGGGCGAACTGGCCCTGGAACCTGTGCGCGCCAGCGTCATCGCCGAGCAGTGCTCCGGCTGCCGCATCTGCAATGGCCTGTGCCCCTTCAACGCCATCAGTTTCATCGAGGAGCGCAAGGTCACCGAGATCAACGCCGCCCTCTGCCAGGGTTGCGGTACCTGCGTCGCCGCCTGCCCGGCCGGCGCCATCCAGGGCTCGGGTTTCAGCAATGAGCAAGTGTTTGCCCAGATATCGGGCCTGCTGCGCGACGTGAATCGCATCGCGGAGGTTGTATGACTGATTCCACCTTCGAGCCCGTCATCATCGGTTTCACCTGTAACTGGTGCTCCTACCGGGCCGCCGATCTGGCCGGCACCTCGCGCATCAAGTACCCGCCCAACGTGCGCCTGATCCGGGTCATGTGCAGCGGCCGCATCGATCCCACCTTCGTGCTCAAGGCCCTGTCCGAGGGCGCCGACGGCGTGCTCATCGCCGGCTGCCACCCGGGCGAGTGCCATTACCTGGAGCAGAACTACAAAGCCCTGCGGCGGCATCGTCTGTTGCAGAAGACCCTTTCCCAGTTCGGCATCGAACCTGCGCGGGTGCGCCTGACCTGGGCCAGCGCCGCCGAGGGCGCCTTGTTCGCCGAGGAGATCGCCTCCATGGTGGACGAGGTGAAGGCCCTGGGACCCCTCAACTGGCCGTCCAGGCCGGTGCCGGTGGCCACCGCGCCGGCGGAAATTCCCAAGTTAAGCGAGGTGGCGGCGTGAAACGTCGGCGAAATCCCCCCTGTCCCCCCTTTGCAAAGGGGGGAACGCCCAGCCTGGCAAGCCCGACACTCCCCCCTTTCGTAAAGG
>CAZEOR010000041.1:0-12461 GCA_964513695.1 uncultured Thiobacillus sp. | reverse complement strand
GGTGGTTGTTGAAGAGGAAGTGGATCGGGTGCCGCAAGCAGGGGTTGTCCTCAATCTGAGGCGACCCATCCCCAATGGAGAACTGTTCGCCCCCCTGGATGAGGATGGCGTCAGTTGGTGCCACGGGGACATCCATGTCACCGGAAATTTCCAGGAGGAGTTGCTCCGGCGCGACGATGGCGGCGAGGTTAATGAGGTCCTGACCAGAAACCAAGCCAGGGATGATGGACCGCTGTTTGCGGTCGATTTCGATTTGAACGGCCGTGATAGGCATGTCGTTCTCCATAGACAAGTTAATCCAGACCATTGAGGAGGGCCCTCAGTGGCATTCCGGGGTTTTGCTATGAAGGGTTGACGTCTGTGCGAGCCTGGACGGAAACTATCGGTTCTCAAGCCGGATGAGCGTTCGCGCAAGTCCACTCAGGGGGTCGACCTTCATAGGTTTGATCCCCTGTTTCATTTCTGTCTCTGCATAGCCGCTCCTTCATGTTCAGGTTGACGTAAGTAAGTTTACAAACCATAATTATAAAAGTCAATTCGTAAACCACCACGTCGGGAGTTTGTCATGATTGGAAACCGACTCAAGCGGGCGCGAGAGGCGCTTGGCCTCTCGTTGCGGGATCTTGAGGCATTGATCCAAGGGCAAGTCTCCGCCCAGGCAATCGGCAAGTACGAACGCGATGAGATGATGCCAAGTTCGTCGGTGTTGCTTGCCCTTGCCAAGGCGCTAGAGGTCTCCCCGGAGTATTTGCTCAGCCAACGCGAAATCGAGCTTGCCGGCATCGACTTCCGTAAGGCACCGCACGCCCACAGTAAAGACGAACGTGCTGTGGAGGCGGTCGTGCTTGATCAGATCGAGCGGTACCTTGAACTTGAAGAACTCGTTCCGGGTGTTGACGAACCTTGGCAAGCCCCAGAGGGGGATGAGTTCATTCTCAGCACGGTCGAAGACGCTGAGCAGGCGGCGGAATCATTGCGGCATCGTTGGTCGCTCGGCATTGATCCGATCCCAATCATGGCTGAGTTGCTAGAGGATAAGGGTGTCAAAGTCATTGCTCTAAAGCTGCCAGAGAGCGTATCGGGTTCCAAGGCCATGATCCAGCGACCAGGGCTGCCCCAGCTACCAGCGATCGTCGTGAACCAGAAGCACAATGGGGAGCGTCAGCGGTTCACGCTCGCCCATGAACTGGCACACCTAGTCCTGCGATCAAGCAGCTTGAGCGAGTCTGAGCAGGAGAAGGCAGCTGACCGCTTTGCCGGAGCCTTCCTGATGGCCAAGGAGATGATGGTTCGCCTATTGGGCCGCCACCGGACGTCCATTTCGCTGGGTGAACTTGCCGAGCTAAAGAAACTCTTCAAGGTCAGCATCGCCTCCCTGGTCGTTCGGTGTTCGCAGCTGGGCATCTTGCCAAAGGCAGCTTACGCTCGACTCTGGGCGCAGATCCGAGCACTGGGCTGGAATGGACCTCAGTCCAATGAACCCTACCAATTTGAACCTGAAGCACCACAGCGGATGGAGCGACTGTGCTTGCGAGCTGTTGCCGAAGGTGTCGTCTCAGAGCCTAAGGCTGCTCAACTACTTGGCGTTAGTGTCAGAGAGTTGGACAAAAAGTTAATGGCCATTTTTGTTTGAAGCATCATGATCATCTTGGTTTCCGACACCTCGATCCTGATCGACCTAGAGCGTGGTGGGTTATTGGAGGCCGCATTTTCCTGTGGGATGACCCTCGTTGTTCCTGACCTCCTATATGAGCGCGAGCTTGCGAACGAGAACGGCCCGTACCTGAAATCCTTGGGCTTAGGAGTCGTGTCACTTTCAGCTACAGAAGTTGCGTTGGCGCAGGAGGTAAGCACAGACCGCCCGGGCCTTTCGCTTCCGGATTGCTTCGCTTTGAGTTGCGCCACCCGGCCCAATCATGTGCTTGTCACTGGCGACAAGCTTCTAAGGAAGGAAGCGTTAAACCGGCTCGGTACAGTGTTTGGACTGCTGTGGATGCTCGATCAGATGCATGCGTCAGGGCACGTGCCTCCGGCTAACCTTGTTGATGGACTCACGAGGATTTCGCAGGACCCACGAGCCCGCCTTCCCGCAGACGAGGTTCGCAGGCGTCTGATGGCATGGTAGTCAGCGGACCCAATCTGTTTTGTCTTCAACCAACATCAGTCAACATCCCCAGCTGCCCGTTTTTTATCGATCTGCTTGCCTAAACCGCAAGAGGCGAATGAAAGATTCACGGAGGGCATTGCCTGTGGCGGTCATGCCCTTGTCGAGTGAGCCTTTCACGGCGGCCCGACTGATGCCGCATCCATTGAATCAACATCTAAAAAGCTTGGGATAAACTGCTCCCCACCATTGAGGAGTTCAGTAATGCAATCCAAAGCGCTACGTATCGTTCTGGCGGTCCTCGCCGTCCTCTGTCTGCTCTCCGTCGCCTGGGTCTGGCTGTCCCTAAATTGGAGTTACTCGGAGGGCGATCGGGCCGGCTATGTGCAGAAGTTCTCCAAGAAGGGATGGCTGTGCAAGACCTGGGAGGGGGAAATCGCCATGGTGACCATGCCGGGAGCCATCCCGGAAAAATTCGCGTTCACCGTGCGCGACGATGCCGTGGCCGGGAAGATCAACGCCCTGGCGGGCAAGCGTGTCGTTCTGTTCTATCAGCAGCACAAGTTCATCCCCACGTCCTGTTTCGGCGAAACGGAATACTTCGTAGCGAACGTCCGGGAGATGATGGATACGCCGGCCTATGCGCCGGCGCCTTCGGTCAACCAGGGCCAGTTGCAGGCGCCGCGCTGAAGCGCGGTCTCCTACCGGCCGGCCTTGTCCGCTTGGGACTCCTTGAGCAGTGCTTCGGAGTCGCGCTCCAGTTTGTCCAGATCGCGTTGCAAGGATTCCTTGCGGCGTTCCTGTTTGGCGGTTTGTTCCGCTGATTTGCCGGAAGCGGCATCGGCACCCTGGATACCGTCCAGTTCCTTTTGCAGCTCGCCTTTGCGCTTTTCCAGTTCGCCAATGCGCTTGAGCAGGCCGGCGTCCAGTTTCTGGGCACCCTCGCGCAGTTTCTTGTAGGTGGCGCCCAGTTTTTCCAGGGCCGTGTCGTACTTGCCCGCGTTGAATTTTTCCTTCTCCGACTTGGCCAGTTGGCCGACGGAGACCGCCACTTCCTTCATCTGGCCGAAGGTCTTGGCGGATTGGGCTTTTTCCTCGCCGGTGCCGAAGAAATAGTTGTAGGCGAGGACACCCACCACCACCAGCACGGCGAGTTTGATCACGAAGCCGATCATGGTTTTTTCCCTTTTTCGGAAGTCGGTGTGCTCAATTCGTCCCGCCCACGGTCAGCCCCTCGATCTTGAGGGTCGGCTGGCCCACGCCCACCGGCACGCTCTGGCCTTCCTTGCCGCAGGTGCCGACGCCCGGGTCCAGCTTCAGGTCGTTGCCGATCATGGAGACGCGGGTGAGCACGTCGGGGCCGTTGCCGATGAGGGTGGCGCCCTTCACCGGATAGGTGACCTTGCCGTCCTCGATCATGTAGGCCTCGGCGGCGGAGAAGACGAATTTGCCACTTGTGATGTCCACCTGGCCGCCGCCGAAGTTGACGGCGTAGAGGCCCTTCTTCACAGAGGCGATGATTTCCGCCGGATCGCGCTCTCCGGCCAGCATGTAGGTGTTGGTCATGCGCGGCATGGGCAGATGGGCGAAGGATTCGCGCCGGGCATTGCCGGTGGGGGCCATGCCCATGAGGCGGGCGTTCATGCCGTCCTGCATGTAGCCGCGCAGGATGCCGTTCTCGATGAGCACGGTGCGCTGGCTGGGGGTGCCCTCGTCGTCCACGTTCAGGGAGCCGCGCCGGTCGGGAATGGTGCCGTCGTCCACCACGGTGACGCCGTCGGCAGCCACTCGTTCGCCGATGCGGCCGGAGAAGGCGGAGGAGCCCTTGCGGTTGAAGTCGCCCTCCAGGCCGTGGCCGATGGCTTCGTGCAGCAGGATGCCGGGCCAGCCGGAGCCCAGCACCACGGTCATGGTGCCGGCGGGGGCGGGTTGGGCGTTGAGGTTGGTGAGGGCCTGGTCCACCGCCAGTTGGGCATATTCCTTGAGACGGGCGTCGCTGAAATAGGCATAGTTGAAGCGGCCGCCGCCGCCGGCGCTGCCCTGTTCCCGCCGGCCGTCCTGCTCGACGATGACCTGGAGCGAAACGCGCACCAGGGGGCGCACGTCGGCGGCGCTGCGGCCGTCCAGGCGTGTGACGAACACCACTTCGTACTCGCCGGCCAGGCTGGCGATGACCTGGGTGACGCGGGTGTCCTGCTTGCGGGCGTAGTCCTCCAGCCGGTGCAGCAGGCTGACCTTGTCGGATTCTGCCAGGGATGCCAGGGGATCGATGGGGGCGTAAAGGGCGTGCCCTTCCATCCGGCTCGGCACCCGCGCGGTAGCCGACTGGCCGGCGGCGGCGATGGCGCGTACGGTGTTGGCGGCTTCCCGGATGGCGGGCAGGCGGATGTCGTCGGAATAGGCGAAAGCGGTCTTGTCCCCCACCACGGCGCGCACGCCCACGCCCTGGTCGATGTTGAAGCTGCCGGATTTCACCTGGCCTTCTTCCAGGCTCCAGGCCTCGGAACGGGTGTACTGAAAGTAGAGGTCGGCGTCATCCACCTGGTGGGCGGCGAGCTGGCCGAAGATACCGTCGAGCTGGGCGGCATCCACCTCGTTGGGAGCGAGCAGGGTGGAATCGGCTGTGGAGAAGGGAGATGTCATGGGTGAGGCATTCAAGGGGAGAGACTGATTAGTGAGGGGTAAACGATGATCGGTTCATGCCGGTCACCGTTTACCGAGGCCGGTCACGGTTTGACGAGGTCCACCGGGAAATCCTTGGCGCAGTCCAGGGTGCGGTGCTTCAGGGCGGGCAGGCTCTTGCGCAGGCTCTCCTGATAGGCCCTATTGATGCCGGCCACCACCACGCCGGACCCACGCGGCAGGCGGTCCAGGATGTTGCCCCAGGGGTCCACGATCATGGAGTCGCCGTGGGTTTCCCGGCCGGAGATGTGATAACCGCCCTGGGCCGGGGCAATGACGTAGGCCAGGTTCTCGATGGCCCGGGCCCGGATCAGGGTCTCGAAGTGGGCCTTGCCGGTGGTGGCGGTGAAGGCCGCCGGCACGACGATGAGGTCCACGTTGCCCATGGCCCGGTACAGTTCGGGGAAACGCAGGTCGTAGCAGACCGACAGGCCGATGCGGCCGAAGGGCGTATCCACTGCCACCACCCGGTCGCCGGCCTCGATGGTGGTCTGTTCCTTGTAATGCTCGTTGCCCAGATCCAGGCCGAACAGGTGGATCTTGTCGTAGCGGGCGACCAGCTTGCCCTTGTCGTCATAGACCAGGCAGGCGTTGCGCACCTTCTTCGGGTTGTCGCAGGCCATGGGCACCGAGCCGCCCACCAGCCAGATGTGGTGTTTCTTCGCCTGGGCGGCGAGGAATTTCTGGATTGGCCCTTTGCCCTCGGTTTCCCGTACGCCAACTTTGTCCGTGTCCTTCATGCCCATGATGGCGAAGAACTCCGGCAGGGCCACCAGTTTGGCGCCCGCCGCCACGGCCATCTCGATCAAGCGTTCCGCTTCGTCGAGATTGGCCGCCACGTTGGGGCCGGAGGCCATTTGCACTGCCGCGACTCGGATGATGCCACTGGTGTCCGGCGCGGGTTTCGGCGCGGCGCGGGTCCGGGTTTTTGCGAAAGAGGAGGGTTTTGCGCGGGTCACTGGGCGCTCCCGGTGCGGGTTATTGGAGTGAGATCGAGGGTACACAAGGATTTCGTGCGACCGCAATAGTGCGAAGGGCATGAATTCAAGGGTTTTCCGCCTCTCTTGTGGAAACCCTGGGAATCTTGGTGATGATGGGCTCGGTCCAGTTTCCGGTCACCGCATATTCGAATGCGGCCACCTGGCCGATGGGGTTCTGGAGCACCTTGTTGGCGATCAGCGTACCCAGCCCGACCACCGGACCGCCGAGAAGAGCGCCTGCCACCGCCACCGTGTCTTCCAGGCGCGGCTGGATATGCAGACGCAGATTCTGGGTTTCCCGGTCAAGGTCGACGACACCGCTCATGCGGATTTTGGCGGCCGGACCGTTCATGCGCATTTCTCTGGCATAAGCCGAGCCGCGCTCCAGATGGACGTTGCCGGAGATTTCGTCGAAAGCGAAACCTTCCGAAAACACGTCCCGGAAATCCAGCGCAATTCGGCGCGGCAGCGCTTGCAGGCTGAGGATGCCCAGTAGCTTGGCAGCGCCGGGATCGACCTTGAGGAATTGCCCCTGCTTCACCGCGAGGGTCATATCACCGGTCAAGGTGGCGAAATTGAAGTCTTCCACCCCCCCTACCCAGCCCAGGCTGCCGGAGATATGGGTGGCGCCGTTCTTGATGCGGCCCGGGCTGCCCAGTTGGGATAGCAACTTGCCCAGATTGTCGGAGACGAACGTGAGATCGAGCCGGGTCGGACGGCGAGGATGATCGGCCACCACGCCTTTCCCATCCAGATGGCTTTCCGCAGTGGAAAGCCGAAAGTTGTCGATCTGGAGTCCTTGTGGGATGGGGGAAAGACGCAGCCGTAGTTCACCCAGTTCCCGCCCTTTCCAGGCCAGGCTGGTGACGATCAAGTCGAGGGCGCGGAGATTGGCCGGGGCGTTCGGAATGTCCGCCGGTCCGTCCGCTTCCGGGTCGGGGATGGCCAGCCGTTTCAGGTTGGCAAGTACACGCACTGCATTGCCGTCCGGCACGGTGGTGACTTCTCCTGCGATCTCGCGCCCGGCCAGAATGACATTCCAGCCATTGCCCGACGGACGCAGGCGGATATGGGTGTCGCGCAGGCGGCGATTCAGTACGCGCAGTTCATTGAAAGCGAGACTGGCTTCACGCAGCGGAATGTCGCTGCCGCCGTCCTGGAAGCCGATACTGCGCCAGGCATCCAGGTCCAGAAAACGCAAATTGCCCGAGATCCAGAGTCCGGCATCACTGGGTGGCGGCGCATCGCCCACTCCCAGGCGAACATTGACCCGGGCTGGCGCTTTCTCGGGAAGCAGGGCGCGTAGCGAAATCTGTTCCCCGTAGCGCGCCCAGATATTGTCCGCGCCAACGCCGCCAGGTTGTTTGTTGATGCTCAGGGCGATCGCCTGGGCGGCACTCTTGCCCAGCGGCGCGGGTAGGTCCACGGCCAAGCCGGCCAGGTCGGAAGTCAAAGAGAGCTCGCTCTTGCGGCTGGCATTCAAGCCGATATCGGCGCGCCAGTCGGTGGCGCCACTGATCCGTCCGGCCAGCATGGCGGGCAGATAGGGCTTCAGGCTTTCCGCGTCGGTTTTGCCGGTCAGCCTGACACGCAATTGCCCGCCCGATTGACCCCCTGATTGCCCACCCGATCCACCGGTGCTGCCGATATCCAGCACGGCGGGTTGGCCGAGGATGCGCACCCGAATGCCCTTGGCCTGGAGATCCTTGTCGGTGAAGCTGAGGATGCCGCTTACGCCCTCCAGGTCAGGCAATTCTCCGCCGGGATCGAGTCGATTGTTCTGAAATGCAAAATTTCCGCTGACCGTGCTGGAATCTATCCTTCTGACCGGCAGGCGCAGGCTGATGGCGAGATCGCCCGTGCCCGTTGCCTTGAACGGTTCGGTAAAGCCGTTGGTATGGGCGTTCACCGGCGATTGCCGGATGAAATCCAGGAAGGCGCGGGTTTCACCGCTGGCGCGTCCCTCCACCAGCACGATTTCCTCAGGGCTGTAGTGAAGATCGGGAATAACCACCTTCACCGGGCCGATGCGGGTGTCTAGGATGTTGCCGGAGTCGGCCTCCAGCAGCATGGCTTTGTCATGGAATACCAAGCTGCCGCGCACATTGGTGATGCGCGGCCATCCCGGTGCATAGTCCAGCACGCCATCCACCATATTGATGGCCACACGGAACACGCCCCCTCCCTGATCGAAGGGGAATCGATCCAGGGTACCTTTCAAGGTCAGGCGGACATCATCCGAGTGTCCGCCCTGCAAGCCATGCTTGAGCCACTGGTAGGCATTCTCCCCGACCTTGAGGGGCAGGTAGCGATAGACAGCATTGGCCTCGCCATGGCTCAGGTGGCCACTGATATCGACACGTGGCGCGCCGCTTTTCGGCAATTCGATCCTGCCTTCCACCGTTCCGTCCAAGTCCGCGTTGAAGAGCCGGTCGGCCGAGAAGGAGAGCTGAACGCCTTCCGGCTTGATTTTCCAGTCAGCCTGGGCATCCAGCCGGGTGAATACCAGGTTGTGGCGGAAAATCTGGGGCCAATCCAGGTCGAAACCCCGGCCCTCCAGTTTGGCTTCGCCTTCATCCTGGTTGGCCTGGACTTGGGCGGACAGCCCGGAAATTCCCGGGAAGCTCCCATAGGAACGTAAACCCGCTTCCCGGACCCGTAGTTTCACCGCGTAATCCTCGCTCCCGGCCCAATGGCCTTCGGCGGATTCCACCAGGCCGCGTGGGTTCAGCGCTTCGAGAAGGTCGTGCCCCCGGCGCGGCAGGGGAATGGCTCCGGTCAGCGCGGTGAAGGCTTCCAGGCGGAGGTTGCTGGCCATGACGCCGATACGTTTGAAGCCACCCTTGTCGTCGGGTGCCAGGTTGACGCGCACCGAGGCCGGTTCCGCCGTTTCCGTCCCGGGAAGTTTGAAGCGCAGTTTTTCCACGAAGAAACTCTGGCTGTCTTTTTCCCGGCTCCATCCAATGTGGCCGCTCAGGCTATCGAAATTCATGTCCGGCAGGTCCTGTTGCAGGCTGATGGCCACTTGACCAAGGCGGGCATCGCCAGCCAGTCCGCTTATCCTGCCCTCCTTCAGGGTCAGCCAGAAGCGCAGGTTGCCCAGTCCACGTTTGACCGCATCCTGAGCCCAGGGTACCCAACGCCCCCAGCTCTCAAAGCGCGCGTCGTCCACGCGGGCAAAGGCTTCACCCGACCAGGTTTGCCAGTCGTGGACGCTTTTTCCCTTGAAATCGCCACGCAGTTCCAGACGCCGGGCCGCCGCGGCCGTGGGCTGGGCGATGCCGCCGAAGCGGTGGTGACCGAAGCGGTTTTCCATCAGGAGCCGGACCTGGGAAAAACGCAATTCCGGGGCGTCCAGCTTTTCGTCCAGCCAGACGATTTCCGCATCCTTGATTACGATGCGAGGTTGCTTCAGCAGCCAATCGGGGAAGGGGCTCGGTGTGCTGGGCACGTTGACCGGGATGCCGGCCACAAAGATGACACCCGCCGTGTCCCGGCGCATGGACAGACGGGGCTGGTAAAGATTGAGGCTGGCCAGGCGCGCGTCCAGCAAGGGCAGGGAGAGCCATGACACCACCGCTTCGAGGCGAGGAAGGAAGAGGGGCGTGCCGGATGGCGGTGTCATGCGCACGTCGCGCAGGATTACCCGAGGGTTCAGGCCATGCCAGTCGGCTTCCAGTCCGCCGATTTCCACCGTTTGGCCAACGGCCTTGCTGGCCTCAAGTTCCAGCATCCCCTCGTAGCTCGCGATGTTGGGCATGACCCAGAACTTGAAGGCGAGGGCCACGATGGAGACCACGATCACCGCGCCGCCGGCGGCATACGCGGCGTAGTGATAAAGACGGCGCAGGAATTTGTTCAGGAGGGGCGACATGTCAGCATGAACAATGCCACGGGGTGCGGGCGGAAGGAAGGGATTGTCGGAGCCTTGGGAATAAGTGATTCATTCCCGCATGGTTGTGGCTCGGGCTTTGCGGGGAAAAAAATCAGTGGCGCCTTTACACGGCCAACCGGGCAAGGGCGGCATGCAGGGAGGCATGATCCAACCCACCGTAATCCTCCCGGCTGGATACGGGAAAAACCCCGGCCGCTTCGCTCCAGGCGAAGCCGGCGCTCCAGGGTTCGGGCGCTACTGCGCCTTGACGCGCGCGCGCGATCACCAAGACTCCGTCGATGGAATAGACGAGGTTGTAGACCTGGTTCATCTGATGCAGTTCATCCAGCCTGAACCAGGCGTCTTCCATGTCTGAGAAGTGCTGGCGTGCCAGGGGATACGCCGTATCGGGATTGGTTTGAGCGGGCAAAGGTCGCTGGCGCACAAAGGTCTGGAAATGCAGATGGTTGACCGAGGCATAGGCGCCGTAGCTGTTGTAGCTCAGGCCGAAGCCGGGTACGTCCGCACTGACCGTCCTGGCGATATCCCATGCCCAGCCATGAAGTTCTGGCGTGAGGAACTGGGGGCGTTCCTGTGCGGGCTCCGGAACCAGCAGACCGTGCAGGGGCGCGAAGGGAAACTTGTTGTAGAGCAGGCGGACGGGCTTGTCCTCCAGGTTGCCTTCCCAGAGCACTTCCTTGGCCAGGAAAGGCTTATTGAAATGGAAACCGAGCGGATCGAAGGGACGCATCGCGCCTTCCACTTTCGCCTCGCTCATGCGTGCCGGTCGCAGGGCGCGGATGGGATTGAACTGGGCCTCCCAAGGCGGCATGTCCGGGGCGTTCGGGTTCGGGATCAGACGTTGTTCGATGGGAGCCAGGTTTTCGAAACCGATGGCCAGGAGTTTGAGGAAAACCATCAGGTCGTCTTCCGGCTCGGCAAGCCTTTGGCCTTGGCGCAGTACCCCCGTAATGCGTTCGCGCAGGGATCGATGGCGCAGTGCCAAGGCGTCGCGCAAACTGTTCCAGAGATCCGGGTTCTGGACTGCGTTGGCGAGAACAAGAATGTAGACGCCCAAGCCTTCATGCTTTTCCAGCATGTCCGCCAGACCGGAATTGAATCGTTGTTCCAGGACGGCGCGTGAGATAAGCGGTGATACGGTCATCAGGCCTTGATTTTCTGTGGCGGGATGAATCCCGCCCGCCGCCACAGGGGCAGCGCCCAATCGGCCAGATCGCACAAGGCATCCAGGACATCTAGGCGCCTCACCCAGTCGTGCGGAAGCGACTCGATGCCGTGCTGAGCACCAAACAACTGACCGGCCACACTGGCTGCGGTATCCGAATCGCCGTCGTGATTGGCGGCGATGGCCAAGACGTCGCGGAAATCCAGGCTTCGACTGGCGGCATAGAAACCGATGGCCAGGGCCTCGCCGCTTTCCCGCCTGAGGCCGAGTGTCCGCGGTAGCTGGCCGGTGTACGGCAGGATACTGGCATCGATTGCGGCGCGGAGTTGTTTCAGGGTTTCCTGATGGCCAGGCATGGCGCGGGCCTGGTCTCCCGCATGGATCATGGCAATTTGCAGAGATTTCCCTTCCAGCAGTCCATGCACGGCAGCGGCCAGGATGCCGGCAGGCAGATATCCGGCGGGATGGCCATGAGTCAGTGCGGCCGCGCGCGCGCCGATCCGGAAAACGCGCTCGGGATTCATTTCCGGCATCAAGGCCACCGGGGTCACGCGCATGACTCCGCCGCTGTCCCGACTGTCATTGATGGGACGTTCAGGCGAGCCCACGTTGCCAGAACGCAGGGCCTGAATGCAGGTTTTGCAAGGCGCGCGCTGGGTGTGCAGGGCCGCATGTTTGAGCAGGCGGGTGGCATGATTCGCGGTGCCCTTGCCCAGGCCCTGGCTCTCCAACCAGTCCAGATATGAGAGCCGGATTTGTTCGAGCAGATCGTGCTCGCTCTGGTTGGGGATCTGCATGGCACGGGTCAACCCTTCCAGGGTGAACAGGGTCAACTGGGTTTCGTCGGAAACCACCAGGCGATCCTGGCGGAATTCCGGTTCGCGCAGCCCGTTGATGCCATGGCGTTTCTGTATGGCTTCCAGTTTGTCGTAAGCCACCGGGTAGCCGAACGCATCGCCCAGCGCGCCACCTATCAGGCAGGCCAGCCTGCGTGCAATCGTTTCGTCCTGGCTCGGCACAACACGCTTACATGCATATACGTGGCGCTCCTGCTCCACAGTCTGAATGGCCCCGGGCCTGGCTTTACGGGCTTGTGAAACCGCTTCCGCCGGCGGTACGCCCAGTTCCACCAGGAGCCGGGCGGTAATGGTTCCGGCCCGGCCCAACCCTGCCCGGCAGTGGATCACGACCCGCCCCCCCCTGCGCAACAGACGGCGTAGCCGGGCGCCGGAGTAAATCCAGCGGCGTTCGAAATGCCAGCCAGGCACATCCATGTCCGTAATGGGCAGATGGTGCCATTCCAGGCCGGCCGATTCGGCCATGTCGCCCAACTCCCTCACGTGCAACAGGTCGAACTCATGATCTTCCAGCAGCGTCACCAAGGCGTTGGCACCCCAGGCGCGGATGGTGCCCAGGTCCAGAGGCAGGTCTCGTGACCAGGGGCCGTTATGTGCCTGGATGTCGCATTTTCCGGGGCAGAAGGTGATGCCCAGCGCGCCACTCCCGTCAGGGAGGGACACCGTGGCGATTTTCAGGGGATGGGTGGAACTGGTTTTTGTCATGAGAGTCGGCGGAGGCAGGTGTCAGATGCCATAGCCCAGATTCGGTGCCAGCCATTTCTCGGCAGTGGCCATC
>CAZEOR010000040.1:0-12642 GCA_964513695.1 uncultured Thiobacillus sp. | reverse complement strand
GGTGGAAGATGTCTCCGTCAAGCTTCTTGCAGCCGAACTGGAAGGCAACGTTGCCAAACTACCGGGCGGCCTCTACCAACGATTATTTTGATGATGTTCGACATCCTCCTCTATCTCTACGACACCTATCTGTACGCGGACCGGTTCCCGGATGCGGAGCAGCTCACGCGCAAGCTATCCGCCGCCGGTTTCGAGGACGAGGCCATCGGCGAAGCCCTGGACTGGCTGTCCGCCCTGGATGATCTCGCCCCTGCGGAGGAATCCGCCCACCCGCCCGCTGTGCGTGTTTACAGCCACGAAGAAATCACCCGCCTGGCCACAGACGGACGCGGTTTTCTGGCCTATCTGGAAAGCGCCGGCCTTTTAGCCCCCCTCGCTCGCGAATGGATCATCGACCGCGCCTTGGCTTTACCCGACGCCGAAGTCTCCGGTGAGCGTATCAAATGGATTTCCCTGCTCGCCCTCTGGAAACAGAAGGGCGCCGGCGACGTGCTGTGGCTGGAAGACTTGGTCCGCGGCAGCGAAGAGAGCGGCGAAGACAGCTGGCAGCCCACTCTCCACTGAAACAATCTCACCCCGTGGCCAAACAACTCATCATCGCCGAGAAGCCTTCGGTCGCCCAGGATATTGCCAGGGCGCTGGGAGGATTCCACAAGGAAAAGGACTACTTCGAGTCCGACGATTACGTCCTTTCCTCCGCCATCGGCCATCTTCTGGAACTGACGGTTCCCGAGGAATACGAGGTCAAGCGCGGCAAGTGGTCCTTCGCCCATCTGCCGGTCATCCCGCCCCATTTCGCCCTGGCGCCCATCGAAAAGACCGAGGACCGGCTCAAACTCCTCGCGAAGCTGATCAAGCGCAAGGACGTGGACGGTCTGATCAACGCCTGTGACGCGGGGCGCGAGGGCGAGCTGATCTTCAATTACATCGCCCAGCACAGCGGCAGCAAGAAACCCGTGCGCCGTCTGTGGCTGCAATCCATGACCCAAGGCGCGATCCGCGATGGATTCGCCAGCCTGCGCGACGCCAGCGAAGTGGCCGGCCTGCGCACCGCCGCCGTCTGCCGCGCGGAAAGCGACTGGCTGATCGGCATCAACGGCACCCGCGCCATGACCGCCTTCAACTCCAAGACTGGCGGCTTCCACCTCACTACCGTAGGACGGGTACAAACGCCAACCCTGGCCATCGTGGTGGAACGGGAAGAGCGCATTCGCAAGTTCGTTTCCCGCGCCTACTGGGAACTGGAAGCCCGCTTCGCCGGCGAGAAGGGTGAATACACCGGGCGCTGGTTTGACGAGAAATTCAAGCGGGATGAGAACGACGAGCACGCCATGGCCCACCGGCTCTGGGAGCAATCCCGCGCCGAAGCGATCCGCGACGCGTGCCTGGGCAAGCCGGCCAAGGCCGAGGAGGAAACCAAGCCCTCGACACAGCTCTCGCCCCTGCTCTACGACC
The DNA here is from genome assembly GCA_964513695.1 of uncultured Thiobacillus sp. Lineage (GTDB taxonomy): Bacteria > Pseudomonadota > Gammaproteobacteria > Burkholderiales > Thiobacillaceae > PFJX01. The sequence continues at coordinate 11,187 of CAZEOR010000040.1, read as the reverse complement.
TTACCAGCCTGCAACGGGAAGCTAACGGCCGCTTCGGCTTTTCGGCCAAGACCACTCTGGGTCTGGCCCAGGCTCTGTATGAGAAGCATAAGGTTCTGACCTATCCCCGGACTGACGCCCGTGCCCTGCCCGAGGACTACCTCCCCACGGTTATGGAGGTGTTGGGCAATCTGCCAGAGGAGTATGCCGGCTTTGGCCAGACCATCTTGAAGCAGGGCTGGCTTAGTGACAAAAAACCACCGAACAAGCGCATCTTCAACAACGCCAAGATCTCCGACCACTTCGCCATCATCCCCACCGGCACGCCGCCCAAATCCCTGAACGAGATCGAGCAGAAGTTGTACGACCTGGTCACCCGGCGTTTCCTGGCGGTGTTCTACCCGGCGGCGGAGTACTCCATCACCACCCGCATCACCCGGGTCGAGAAAGAAGCCTTCAAGACCGAGGGCAAGGTACTGGTGAACCCCGGCTGGCTCGCCGTCTACGGCAAGGAAGCGCAGGTCGAGGACGACGAGGGCGGCGGTCCGTCCCTGGTGCCGATCGTCGCGGGCGAAACCCTGGCGACAAAATCCGTGGACATCAAGGCGGCATTCACCCGTCCCCCGGCCCGTTTCAACGAAGCCACCCTGCTCTCGGCCATGGAAGGCGCCGGCAAAATGGTGGAGGACGAGGAGTTGCGTGCCGCCATGGCCGCGCGTGGCTTGGGCACCCCGGCCACCCGCGCCCAGGTGATTGAAAATTTGATTTCGGAAACCTACCTGCATCGGGAGAGTCGGGACCTGGTGCCCACCGCCAAGGCCTTTTCCCTGATCACCCTGCTGCGCGGTCTGGGTGTCACCGAGCTGGCTTCGCCGGAACTCACCGGCGAATGGGAATACAAGCTGGCCCAGATGGAGCGGGGCAAGCTATCCCGCGACGAATTCATGGGCCACATCACCGCCCTGGCCCAGGACATCGTCGACCGCGCCAAGCGCTACGAGTCCGATACGGTGCCGGGCGACTTCTCCACCCTGAAGACGCCCTGCCCGAAATGCGGTGGCGAGGTGAAGGAAAACTACAAGAAATTCGCCTGCCAGTCCTGCGACTGGAGCGCCTGGAAGATCGTCGCCGGCCGCCAGTTCGAGGTGGAGGAGATGGAAACCCTGCTGCGCGATGGCAAGGCTGGCCCCCTCACCGGCTTCCGCAACAAGATGGGTCGCCCCTTCGATGCGGAGATCCGGCTCAACGACGACAAGCTGCCGGAATTCGATTTCGGTCAGCCGCGCGAGGGCGAGGAAGCCGAGCCGGTGGATTTTTCCGATCGGGAAAGCCTGGGCAAATGCCCCAAGTGTGGCGCCTCGGTCTTCGAACATGGCAACGCCTACCTCTGTGAACGCAGCGTCGGTCCCGCCAAGAGCTGCGATTTCCGCAGCGGTCAGGTCATCCTGCAGCAACCGGTGGAACGGGCCCAGATGGAAAAACTGCTGGCCGAAGGCAAGACCGATCTGCTCACCGGCTTCGTTTCCGCCCGCACCCGGCGCAAATTCTCGGCTTTCCTGGTACGCGACAAGGATGGCAAGGTCGGTTTCGAGTTTGAACCGCGGGCGCCCAAGGACGGCAAGCGCGCCGCCCCCACGCCGGCCAAGGAAATCGGCACGCATCCCGCTGACGGCAAGCCGATCCAGCTTAAATCCGGCCGTTTCGGCCCCTATGTCCAGCATGGCAAGCTCATGGCTTCCCTGCCCAAGGAACGCAAGCCGGAAGATGTCACCCTGGACGAAGCCGTCACGCTGCTGGCCGAGAAGGCCGCCAAGAAAGCCGTCTGAAGTCCCTCGCTTTCCCTTATCCGTACGGCTTTATTGATGCGGTGCACAAGGGTTAGAATCCGTCCAATCCGTTGCTTTTATGGTGGCATCGCCGCTGGGGAGAGGCATTCGGGTTAACCCATTCACACCCCCTCAAACATCACGAAAAGGTATGCATCATGGCTGTTCTGGTTGGCAAGCAAGCCCCCGATTTCACCGCCGTCACCGTCATGGGTGACAACTCCATCAACGAAAACTTCAACCTGTCCGCCCACATCAAGGACAAGTACGCCGTCATCTTCTTCTACCCCTTGGACTTCACCTTCGTGTGCCCATCCGAACTGCTGGCCTTCGACCATCGCCTGGCCGAATTCAAGGCCCGCAACGTGGAAGTCATCGGCGTTTCCATCGATTCCCATTTCACCCACCTGGCCTGGAAAAACACCGCCGTCAATCAGGGCGGCATCGGCCAGGTCCAGTACCCGCTGGTCGCCGACATGAAGCACGAAATCTGCAAGGCCTATGATGTGGAGCACGACATCGGCGTGGCTTTCCGGGGTTCCTTCCTGATCGACAAGGCCGGCACCGTGCGCCACCAGGTGGTCAACGACCTGCCCCTGGGCCGCAACATCGACGAGATGCTGCGCATGATCGACGCCCTGCAATTCACCGAAGTGCATGGCGAAGTCTGCCCGGCCGGCTGGAAGAAGGGCGACGAGGGCATGAAGGCCACCACTGAAGGCGTGGCCGAGTACCTGGCGAAAAATGCCGAAAAGCTGTAATTACCGGCTAGTGGCCAATAAAGGGGGCTTTGAGCCCCCTTTTTCCTTGGGAACGCGATGACGGACCAGGCGCCATTGATCCTTAACGTAATCGAATTGCTCGGCTACCCAAATCTGCGCATGCTTTATGAACGTCTGGGTTGTCGGGTCCAAACCGAATTCTCGGTACGCAAGGCAATCGCCTTCATGCGCAAGCAACAACCCTACATCCTCGTCGCCGATTTTTATTTTCAGCCTGATTTCCGGGATCGGGTCAGCAATCTGGAATCACTTCTGGCCGCTGCCCAGCCGCATAAGGATGTCAAAGTGCTGGTGCTCTACGAAGCTGCCCACGCACATGCTTTGGAGCGCTTGCAACAACGCTTCAGGATCGATGCAGCCATGACCCTGCCAATCAAGGAATCAGACATCGAGGCGGTTCTGAATAGCTGGCTGCAATAAAAAACGCCGCGGGAATCGCGGCGTTTTTTATTGCAGCGGCTAACTTTGCCGCTAGCGCTCAGCGACGCCTGCGAACGGAAGCCATGCCAAGCATGCCCAGGGAGAGAAGCGCCAGGATTCCGGGCTCGGGAACCCCGTTGGGGGGGGTATTGGGCGTGCCCAGATCTCCGCTGAGGCTGAGGACCTTGAAATAGTCATCACCGCCTGTACAGGTACCTCCAGTGCACGCCGCGGATCCGGAGGTGCTGTTGTACGCGCCGATCAACCAGTAGCTGGATTGAACGCCGCCTGCGTTGATAGTGCGGGCACCGGTTGAACTGGTACCGGCATAATTGCCGATAAGCACCCAGCCGGCACCAAGAGCGCCATAACTCTTACCGGCCAATGAAGCAGGAGCACCGGAACCGGTAAAGGCCCACACACTCATATCGGAATCCGTCTGGACCCACCCCGTGGAAATGGAACTCAGAACGATACCATTCGTCGCCCCCGTGAAAGAGAACAACAGGGAGTCAACCCGCTCGTTGTTGTCAGTGGCGTGTTCGGGACTGACACCTTCATTCGTGTCGACATTGGTACCGGTGTAGTCGGCGTTTTTTACACCCAAGCCACCGCTATAAACACCGACATAGCCCTGCTCAAGATTTACGTTGGCGACGCCGGATGTGCTGCCCCAAGCAGTAATAGACACGCCGGGCACCGTGGCCGCCCCAGCCGGGTTGCAGGTACGCGTAGTCTGAAATTCGGCATTCGCCGAATTGTCGCAGTCCGTGCCATTCACGCCGGACCCAAGATTCCAGCTGATGGCAGCTTGGGCAGAGCCCACGCTCAAAGCGGAACCTAGAGCGAAAACGATAGCGAGATGTTTCATGTTAATTCCTAGGGAATGCGTCTGTGCGAAATATAGCAAGCCTCATGCCATACACTCAACCATATGATATTTAAGGAGATATGACATCGGATCAACTTGAAATGCCACACCAATGTAAAAATTACCGACACTTATCTGGCCTTCGGCGCCGATCAGCGTTTCGGCAAGCTCTTGAGTAGCGCAAGCGCCTCATCCCGGCTTTCGAATCTTGGGCTGCGCAGGGCGAAGTCGAGCTCCTGGCGGGCTTCATCCGGCCGGCCGCCTCGCGCCAGGGCACTGGCGAGGTGATAGCGGATATCCGGATTGCCTGGAGTACGCTGGCGGGCCTCCCTCAGGTGGCGCAACGCTCTTTCAATCTGCCCCTGGCCGGCCAATACCCACCCCAAGGTATCGTTGATGCCCGCATCCGCGGGCATCAACTGATAGGCGCGCTCGGCATAGCCCAGCGCCTTGGCATCGCCCTGGCGATGGAGAATCTCCGCCAGATTGTTCAGGGCGCCGGCATTGTCACCCTGCTTTTTCAGGATGGCCTCATAGGCGAGTCGAGCCTTATTCAGGTTACCCAGTCTCAGGTATCCCTCAGCCAAGGCAAAACTGGCTGCAGGATGGTCCGGGTATTTCTTGAGCCATCCTTCCAGAACCACCAGGCCCTGCACCGCATCCCCGGAACGGGACAAGGCTTGATAAAGGCGCACGACGTCCTCTTCGGCGTTTTCCTTCGCAAGCGCATCGCGATAGGCGTGCACAGCGTCATTGTGACGTCCCTGGAGACTGGCGACATCACCCAACAAGCGATAGCCAACGGCCAAACCCGGTTTGGAAGTTACCAGTGCCTTGGCCCGTTGTTCAGCCTGTGCGGGCTGCCCACGCGCCAGCTCCAGCTGGATCATCAGCGCCTGCGCCTGCGCCGAGCCGGGATTTGCATTCAGCGCCTTGTCCAGACTAAGCCCCGCTCCCGCCAGATCCTTGGCGGCAATCTGGTATGCCGCCGCCTCAGTCAACTTCGCCACATCGAATCCGGCGACCCGGCTCATACGGGCATAGGCGGTCTTGGCCAGATTGGTTTGCCCCAGGGCGGCGTGGATGCGGCCAAGAACCGCGAGTACGCGGGTGTCGTCAGGCGCAAACCCGGAGGCCTGCTTGGCCGTTTCCAGAGCCGCTTCCAATTGCCCTTGACGCAATTGCACTTCGGCAAGCCGAAGATGGGCATCCATATGATTGGGCTCCCGCGCAATCAGTCGCTGGTAGCCCTGCACCGCTTGCGCGTAGCGTCCGGCGGATTCCTCTGTTCGCGCCAGTTCGAAAAGCGCTTGGCCATGGTCGGGCTTGGTTTTCAATAGCACATTGAGGTGCTGGCGAGCTGCATCGAAACGCTGATCGAGAACTTCAAGCCGAGCCAGATTCAGTCTGGCTGCATCAAGCCGGGCGTCCAAAGAAAGCGCCTTTTCATAAGCCACACGGGCGGCTTTGTGATCCCCGGCGTTGACGCGGGCCAGTCCCAGGATATTCTGCGCAACCGCATTTTTCGGGGTGGCTCGCACCATGGCTTCCGCCATCTGCACAGCCTCGGCCGTCTGCCCCTTGCCAATCAGCAGCAACACCAAAGCCAGGCCGGTTTTGGTTTGGCTCGCGTCCTGCTGGAAAGCGCGTGTGAGGTGCTTGAGCCCCAAGTCCTCCTGCCCCGCGCCGATTAGACTGATGCCCAGGGTTGCCCCCATCTTGGGATTGGCCTGAACGGCCTGGCCGGATTTTTCCAGCAGGGCTGCCGCTTTTTGGGATTGCTTCTTGCCTAGATAGGCGGCCGCCAGCAAGGTTACGATCTGGGGATCACGCGGGTTGGCCTGATAAGCCAGCTCAAGTTGACTGACAGCGGCATCGGCTTGTTTTTCGTTCAGGTAGATCGCGCCAAGCAGTTTGCGCACACCGGGATCGCCCGGAAGCAGGCGGCTATAGGTTTCCAGATAACCCTTGGCTTTTTCGGGAGCGTTCAAGCCGAAATAAGCCAACCCACCCAACATCAGCAACTGTGGCCGACGATTGATCAGATTGGCGGGAATGGCGGATACCGCCTTGGCCGCCTCAAGAAGCTCGGCCTTCGCGGCTTTGTCATTACCTTTTCTGCTGTAATAGATCGAGCGCAGGTAACTGGCTCGCGCTTCCTCAGGATGCTTTTCCTTGAGCCAGGACAGATCCTGGAAGGCATCTTCGATCCTGTTGAGATCCATCAGTAATGCGGCCCTGGCCACGCGGGCATCGACGTAATCCGCCACCAGAGCAATCGCACGGCCGTATCCGTCGAGGGCGGCCTCACTTTCGCCGCTTGCATGGGCAATGGACGCCTTCAGATTCCATGCTTTTGCCTCGCCGGGCGATCTGCTTATGGCCTCATCGGCAAAACGCCGTGCCGTGGCACGGTCGCCCCGCTGCAAATGGTACATACCCTGGGCAGCGGATACCTGGCCGGATTTGGCGTCAAGCGTGGTCGCGGCACGCAGGGCGCTTTCCGCCCCGACAAAGTCCCCCAGTTCCATGTGCGCGTAAGCGCGGACCAACCAGAGATCCAGCGCGGCGGCCGGTGAAAGCCCATCCGCACGAACCCGCTCCAGCAATTCCTGGAACTTGCCTTGCCTCATATAGGCTTGCGCCAGCGGCAATGCGATTTCCGAGCGATCGACACCCATGCGCTCCGCTGTGGTGAAGGCCATCTCCGCGGAGCGGGCGTCTCCCAAACGCAGGTAGGTCCGCCCTAAGAGCAAATGGGCAGAGAGGTAGGAGGGATCCTGTTGCAGCGCATTCTTGAGTTGGACGATGGCACCCGCGTCGTCCTTTCGCTCGAAACGGGCCAAGCCATTTTCGTAGAATTGACCCGCCTTCGTCGCGTCGGCGGACAGAGCCGGGAGCGGCAGGATCAGCAAAGCAAGAACAAGTCCGAACCCTATGCGTATCATGGCGTGGATCCACCTGCAAATTGATGGAAGGGCCGTGACCAACCCGGCACCCTGGCTCAAATATCCGACATGGTTGCGGTCACCCTCGCCGCATCGAATCGAAGAAATCGGCGTTGGTTTTTGTTGCCCTGATCTTGTCGCTGAGGAATTCCATCGCCTCCATGTCGTCCATGGGGTAGAGCAGTTTCCGTAGCACCCAGATCTTCTGCAGCACGCTTGCCTCGATGAGCAGTTCTTCCTTGCGGGTGCCGGAGCGGTTGACGTTGATGGCCGGGTAGACCCGCTTTTCCGCCATGCGTCGGTCCAGGTGAATCTCCAGGTTGCCGGTGCCCTTGAATTCCTCGTAGATCACGTCGTCCATGCGGGAGCCGGTGTCGATCAGGGCGGTAGCGATGATGGTCAGGCTGCCGCCTTCCTCGATGTTGCGGGCGGCGCCGAAGAAGCGCTTGGGCTTCTGCAGGGCGTTGGCATCCACACCGCCGGTGAGCACCTTGCCGGAGGTGGGCTGCACGGTGTTGTAGGCGCGGGCCAGACGGGTGATGGAGTCGAGCAGGATCACCACGTCCTTCTTGTGCTCCACCAGGCGCTTGGCCTTGGCGATGACCATCTCGGCCACCTGTACGTGGCGGCTGGCGGGTTCGTCGAAGGTGGAAGCCACCACCTCGCCCTTCACGGTGCGCTGCATCTCCGTCACTTCTTCCGGACGCTCGTCGATCAGCAGGACAATCAGAATGGCCTCGGGATGGTTGGCGGTGATGGCATGTGCGATGTGCTGCATCATCACCGTCTTGCCGGTCTTGGGCGGAGCGACGAGGAGCCCGCGGGAGCCCTTGCCGATGGGGGCGATGATGTCGATCACCCGGCCGGTCATGTTCTCTTCCGCCTTGATGTCCCGCTCCAGCTTGAACGGCTGGTTGGGGAACAAGGGCGTCAGGTTCTCGAACAGGATCTTGTGTTTTAGCGCTTCGACCGGGCCGCCATTGGCCTTGTCGATCTTGGTCAGCGCGAAGTAGCGTTCGCCGTCCTTGGGGGTGCGGATCTCTCCCTCGATGTTGTCGCCGGTGTGCAGGTTGAAACGGCGTATCTGGGAGGGGGAGATGTAGATGTCGTCCGGGTTGGACAGATAGGACGTATCCGGCGAGCGCAGGAAGCCGAAGCCGTCCGGCAGGATTTCCAGGACCCCGTCCCCATAAATACTTTCCCCGTTTTTCGCCTTCTTTTTGAGCAGGGCGAAGATCAGCTCCTGCTTGCGCATCCGGTTGGCGTTCTCGATACCGTTGGCTTCGGCCATTTCGAGAAGGACACTGACGTGTTGCTGTTTGAGATCGGATAGTTGCATGGCGTCTTATGAGTTTGAATGTGCGCTGAGGAAGCCTGAAAAGGCTGGGGAGATGGACCGGGTTTTCCGGAAACGGGGTACTGCGGGAGGGAGGTTTCGCCCGGCAGGACGCCGGGCGGTGTGAAGCTAACGGAACTTAGATGTTGCTGTCAACGAAGGCAGTGAGCTGGGACTTGGACAAGGCACCGACCTTGGTGGCCTCCACGTTGCCGTTCTTGAAGATCATCAGGGTGGGAATGCCGCGGATACCATATTTGGGCGGGGTAGTCTGATTCTCATCGATATTGAGCTTGCAGACCTTCAGACGGCCGGCATATTCCTTGGCCACCTCGTCCAGAATCGGAGAAATCATCTTGCAGGGGCCGCACCAGTCGGCCCAGTAGTCCACCAGCACGGGCATGGGGGACTGCAGGACTTCCTGCTCGAAAGTGTCGTCAGTGACGTAATGGATGTGTTCGCTCATGGAGAACCTCAGAGGGATGGAGGGGTATCGCGTCGGAAACTTAGAAGCCGAAGGGTGGCTGATTAAGCGGCTGTATATGGGCTGAGGAGATGGCAACTGATTGGCGACTGATGAGTGGCTATCAATTGCCTGCTAAGCACGATTCCCCGCTATGCTAGCGAAAAAGTTTTTGCTAGGAAAGCCATGACCTACGTTGTCACCGAGAACTGCATCAAGTGCAAGTACACCGATTGCGTCGAAGTCTGCCCGGTGGACTGCTTTCACGAAGGGCCGAATTTCCTGGTCATCGACCCCGAGGAGTGCATCGATTGCAACCTATGCGTCGCCGAATGCCCGGCTGAAGCCATCTTCCCAGAGGATGACGTGCCCGCCAGCCAGCATCAGTTCATCGCGCTCAACGCAGAACTGGCCAAGGTCTGGCCCGCCATCACCGAGAAGAAGGACGCCCCGCCCGATGCCGACCAATGGAACGGCAAGCCGGGCAAAGCGGACCTGCTTGAACGCTGATCAGCGTTCAAGCACGGCAGCGAGCGCGTTCAGGCAGTAGTCCACGTTCTCCCGCCGGGCTGACGCGCCCATCAGGCCGATACGCCAGATCTTGCCGGCCAGGGCGCCTAGGCCGGCGCCGATCTCCAGATTGAATTCGGACAGAAGGCGGCCTCGGGCAGCGGCATCATCAACACCCTCGGGGAAAGTCACCGAATTCAGTTGAGGCAGGCGTTCTGCCGCAGGCACGATGAACGCCAAGCCAAGTTTTTCCAGACCGGCCTTTAACGCCTCGTGCTGGGCGCGGTGCCGGGCCCAGGCGTTCTCGATGCCCTCCTCGGACAGCATCACCAAGGCCTCATGCAGACCGTAAAGAGGGTTGATCGGAGCGGTGTGATGGTAGGTGCGTTTGCCCTCGCCGCTCCAGTAGCCCAGTACCAGATTCAGGTCCATGAACCAGCTCTGCACCGGCGTCTTGCGCGCTCTCACTTTCTCTATGGCACGCTCTGAAAAGGTCACCGGCGACAGGCCCGGTGTGCAGGACAGGCATTTCTGGCTGCCTGAATAGGCCGCGTCGATACCCCACTCGTCGATCAGCACCGGGGTGCCGCCCAGGGAGGTGACGCAGTCCATGATGGTCAGGGCGCCGTGTTTGCGGGCGATGGCAGCCAGGGCGGCTGCGTCGGATTGCGCGCCGGTGGAAGTCTCGGCATGGACGAAAGCTAGAATCTTCGCATCCGGATTGCTGGAAAATGCGGCTTCCACCTTGGCCGGATCGACCGCCCGGCCCCAGGCGTCTTCCACCACTACCGGCACGCCGCCGGTACGCTTCACGTTCTCCAGCATGCGGCCGCCGAACACGCCGTTGACGCAGACGATCACCTTGTCGCCCGGCTCCACCAGGTTCACGAAGCAGGTTTCCATACCCACGGAGCCGGGTCCGGAGACCGGGAAAGTGAGCTTGTTCCCGGTCTGGAAGGCATAACGCAGCAAGGTCTTGGTCTGCTCCATCATGTCGGTGAAGGCGGGGTCCAGATGGCCGATGGTGGGGCGCGCCATGGCATCCAGGATGCGTTGTGGCACATCGGAAGGGCCGGGGCCCATCAGGGTGCGGCGGGGTGGTTGGAAGGAGGCGATATGGGGGGGCTGCATGGCGGAGAAAGCTCCATGGGGTTAATCCCGATTATTTTAGTGGGAATATATCCTTCACAGGAAGCCGACCTACAATCGAAAATCCATACAGGAGGTCGCCATGGACAAAATCGCGGTGATGATCGGCTTGGGCCAGTTGGGACGGGTGTTCGCCGGCGGCTTGCTCAAGACAGGCCATATGGTGGTGCCGGTGAACCGGGGGGACGATCCCAAGGCCGTGGCCACGCGGGTTCCCGAGCCGGACCTGGTCATGATCTCGGTGGGGGAAAACGACCTGCATCCCCTGCTGTCCTCCCTCCCAGAAGCCTGGCGCGACAATGTCGGCCTCTTGCAGAACGAACTTCTGCCCCGTGAATGGGAGGCCCATGGCATCGACAACCCCACCGTCATCTCTGTCTGGTTCGAGAAAAAGACCGGGATGGACGCCAAAGCCCTGTTGCCCTCCCCGATCCACGGCCCCCAGGCAGAGCGCTTGGAAAGCGCCTTGGCCGCCATCGGCCTGCCGGCCCGGATCGTGCTGGAAGCGGACGATTTCCTCTGGGAACTGGTGCGCAAAAATCTCTATATCCTGACCACCAACATCGCAGGCCTGGAGTCGAGCGGTGATGTGGGGAGCCTATGGCGCGAGAGGCGCGGATTGCTGGACGGTGTGGCCACCGATGTGCTGGACGTGCAGGAATGGCTTTGCGACAAGCGTTTCGACCGGGATCGCCTGATGGCGGGTCTGGCCGAGGCCATCAACGCGGACCTGTGCCATCCCTGCGCCGGCCGGACCGCATCCGCTCGACTGACCCGGGCGGTGCACCATGCCGATGCCGCCGGACTAACAGTGCCCACCCTGCGCCGCATCGCCCAGGCCCAGGGTATCGCCTGATCAGCCCCCCCTGACGCGAGCTAAAGTTCGCGAACTCCTGCATGATT
>CAZEOR010000039.1:0-12648 GCA_964513695.1 uncultured Thiobacillus sp. | reverse complement strand
GGAGTCCGGAGCGTTAACGCACACCGGTTCGAGATCATCCGAGGAAGAGGAGACTGAACATGCTTAAAGCAGCCCAGGAACGGGATATCCAGGCCCGTCCATTCGAACAGAACATCAAGCGCTTCGGCGAAGCCGTGATGGGAAATCCGGCCCTGTTGGAGAAACTCGACAGTTCGCCGGACAAGGAAAGCTTCATCCAGTTGTACCGGGATCTGGCGGCCAGCAACGGCATCCACTTTTCCCGCGACGAATTGCTTATCGCGGTGCAAGAGCAGAAGCAGGGCAGCAATTGGGTGATCCCCAAGGCGGTGCTGCGCATGATTGCCGACCGGTTTTGATGAGGAGAACGCCATGTCCGACGAGATCAAGACCAACACCGGCCGGGTGATCGGCCACTGGAACGGCGATTCCGCCCAGGATCTGATGGGCGAAATCGCCCGTATCAAGCAGGTATTGCGTCAGGAGAATTCCTCCGAGACCCTGGATTCCCGCGCCATGCCGCATCGGGAACAACTGACGGAGGATCTGCATAATTTCCGGGCCTATCACCTGTGGGGGTGCGACAAGCACGGTTCCTGCCTTGTGGGCACCAATGCCAACCGGATCGAGTCGGTGGAAAAGGTGCTTTCGTTTTCCCTGATCGAGCACCACTGAGTCCATGACGAGCCGCTGCTGAGCCGTCCAAAAGCAAATCGAACGTGTCCCCCGGTGTCGAAATGACACCCGGGGCCTTGCCCATTTCAGATGCCGGGTTGTTGGCGAGCCATCGCCTGCGTAGCATCGAGGAGGCGTCATGCCGGTCCTTCCCCTGACCAGCCGCGAACCTAACCGGGTGTTCCCCATGCATGGCAATGATTTGCAGGCAATGTTGTACAAGGTCCAGGAGATCGCCAAGGATGTGGTGGCGCCCAACGCGGTGGCCATCGACAAGGAGGCACGCTGGCCCGAGCCGGGCATCCGCGCCATGCAGCGGGCCGGCTTCGGCGGCCTGGTGGTGCCCACCGCCTATGGCGGCGGCGGCCACGGCCTGCTGGCCCTGGCCAAGGTGTGCGAGCTGCTCGGCCAGGAATGCGCCTCCACTGCCATCTGCTTCGGCATGCACTGCGTGGGCGCCTCGGTGATCGCCGCCAACGCCACCCAGGACCAGCGGGAACGTTTCCTGGCGCCCATCTGCGAAGGCCGCCACATCACCACCCTGTCACTCAGCGAAGCCGGCACCGGCGCCCATTTCTACCTGCCCCAGACCGCCCTGGAAGCGGTGTCCGCCGAGGAATACAGCCTCACCGGCAGCAAGACCTTCGTCACCAACGGCGGCCACGCGGATTCCTATGTGGTGTCGGCGGTGGCGGCTTCGCCGGAGGCACCCATCGGCCAGTTCTCCTGCGTCGTGCTGCCGGCCGGTGCCGAGGGCATCAAGTGGGGCGCCGACTGGGACGGCCTCGGCATGCGTGGCAATTCCTCCCGCACCATGGAGCTGCACGGCGCGCGGATCTCCCGTGACAACCTGCTGGGCAAGGAAGGCGATCAGATCTGGTACATCTTCAACGTGGTCACGCCCTACTTCCTCATCGCCATGGCCGGTACCTTCCTGGGCGTCGCCACCACCGCCCTGGAAGAAGCGAAGAAGCACCTGATCCGGCGCTATCACACCCACACCGGTGCCAGCCTGGCCCAGTCCTCGGTGTTGCAGCACCGCCTGGGCAGCCTGTGGGCGGTGCTGGAACGCACCCGCCGCCTCACCTACCACGCCGCCGCCAGTTTCGACGCCGGCGAGCCGGACGCCCTGACGGCGGTGATGGCGGCCAAGGTCGAAGTGGCCGACTGCGCCGTCAACCTGGTCAACGAAGCCATGACCCTGAGCGGCGGCATCGGCTACCGCAATGGTTCGCGCATGCACCGCCTGCTGCGCGACGCCCGCGCCGGTCACCTGATGTCGCCCACCACCGACATCCTGCGGGTCTGGATCGGCCGCGCCCTGCTGGGCCAGCCCCTGTTGTCGGACTGAGTCGGCGACATGACCGTCTCCCCCTTGACGGTGGAATGCGTCATCCATCTGGTGGGCGTCGAGAACGGCTTGGCCGAGACCTTGCGTGGACAACTGGGGCAGGCGCTGAAGGTGGTTTCCCTGCCCTGCCAGGACGATCTCTATCACGCTTTCCAGGAAGGCCGTCGCCCGGCCGATACGGTGGTGCTGGGCCTGGATATGGAAGAGCCGGTGCGCGTCGCCCAGCGCATCCACGCCTACGACAAGCACGTGCCCATCCTCATCCTCAGCGCCCCGGCGCGGTGCGCCCAGCTGAAGCGCACCCTCATGTTCAGTCCTTTCCTGGGCAACGAAGTGGCGCCCTGGTCGACGGGCGAAATGGAGGAACTGCCCGGCGCCATCCGTGACGCGGTGGGGCGCCGCCAGCAGCGCATCCGTTACCTGAACACCATTTCCAGCGCCCAGATCCGTCTGGAGAAGTTGCCCTTGCTGCAACCCGAGGCCAGCCACTATCTGGACCAGTTGCTCGACCACGCCCCCATCGGCGTGCTCACCGTGGACCCGGCCGGCGCCATCCTGACCCTCAACCGGCAGGCCCAGGCCACCCTGGGGGTGAACGAGCGGAGCGCCCTGGGCCGCTCCCTGGTGGAACTATTCCCCGGCAAGGAGCAGCACCGGCTGGATGAACTGCTCGGCCGCTGCCTGCAACGGATGAATCGGCTGGCCCCGGAAATCCTGGAGATCGACCTGCCCAGCCAGGGCGTCCGCTTTGTCGAAGTCACCCCGGCGCCCCTGGCCTACCGCACCGGCCAGCGCGGCGTCATGTTGATCCTCCAGGACGTCACCGACCGGGTGGCCTCGGAACGGGAACGGGAACGCGCCGAGGAGGAACTGCGTCTGCACGCCACGGTGCTGCGCGCTTTCCACGAGATCAGTTCGGCCCCCACCCTGAGCCTGGCGGAGAAACTGCACCGCCTGCTGATGCTGGGCTGCGAGCAGTTCGGCCTGCCCATCGGCATCCTTTCCCACATCGATGGCCAGTGCTTCGAGGTGCTCGACGCCGTCAGCGGCCATCCCGAATACAGCGCCGGCGTCAGCAAGGAACTGGAGGAAACCTACTGCGCCGCCACCATCTTCTCCGGCGAGCCGGTGGCCTTCGAGCACGCCGGCAACACCGAATGGCGCACCCACCCCACCTATGTGCGGCACGGCCTGGAGGCCTACATCGGTATGCGCGTGCCGGTGGACGGCGGCCTTTACGGCACCCTCTGCTTCGCCAGCCAGACGCCCCGCGCCAAGCCGTTTGGCTCCGCCGACCGGGAAATCCTCAAGCTCATGTCCCAATGGGTGGGCGGCGAACTCCAGCGGGAGCGGGCCGAGGCCCACATGCGCAAGCTGTCCGGCGCCCTGGAGCAGACCGCCGATTCGGTCATCATCACCGACAGGGAGCGGCGCATCGAATTCGTCAACCCGGCTTTCGAGCTGCTCACCGGCTACGACAGGGACGAGGTGGAAGGCCACAAGACCTACTTCCTGCGTTCCGGTGTGCACGACGAGAAGTTCTATGCCGAGCTGTGGAAGACTATCAGCGCCGGCGGCGTGTACCGGGGCGTCATGGTCAACCGCAAGAAGGACGGCGAGCTGTTCCACGAGCAGAAGACCATCAGCCCGCTCAAGGATGGCCAGGGCAACATCACCCATTTCATCTCCACCGGCCACGACATCACCGAGCTGGTGAAGGCCGAGGAACGCGGCCGCCGGCACCAGGCCGAGCTGGCCCACGTGGCGCGCCTGAGCACCCTGGGCGAGATGACCTCGGGTCTGGCCCACGAACTCAACCAGCCCCTGTGCGCCATCACCACCTACGCCCAGACCTGTCTGCGCATCCTGAAAAGCGGCGAGAGCCAGGCCGAGCAGATCCGTTACGGCCTGGAGCAGGTGGTACGCCAGGCGGAACTGGGCGGCGAAATCTTCCGCCGTCTGCGCAACTTCGCGCGCAAGGGCGACACGCCCCGGCAGCGGGTCCACTTGCGCGATGTGGTCAACGAGGTGGCCGGCTTCATCCGCGCCGAGGTGCAGCAGAACCAGGTCAAGGTCACCCTGGAGATCGCCCGCAACCTGCCGCGCGTGCGGGTCGACCCCATCCAAATCGAACAGGTGCTGCTCAACCTGGTGCGCAACGCCATGGATGCCATGGCCGGCCTGCCCGAACCTCGCCGCCGCATCCTCATCAAGGCCAGCCGCCACGCCCGCCGCTCGGCCCGGGTCTGCATCAGCGACGGCGGCCGGGGCTGCCCGGCCGAAACGGCCGACCGCCTGTTCGAACCCTTCTATACCACCAAGCCCAACGGCCTCGGAATCGGCCTGGGCATCAGCCAGAGCCTGATCGAAGCCCATGGCGGCCGCCTCTGGCTGGAAACCAACACGGATGACGGCGCCACGTTCTGTTTCACGTTGCCCGGCGAGGAGGACGGACATGATGAAACCCGCCCCCACGAATAAACCCACCGTGTTCGTCGTCGACGACAACGCCGCCGTGCGCGACGCCATCCGCTGGCTGGTGGAACAGGTGGGCCTCAACGTCAAAACCTACACCACCGCCCACGACTTCCTCGCCGGCTATCACCCCGGCACGCGCGGCTGCCTGGTGCTGGACATCCGCATGCCCGGCATGAGCGGCATCGAACTCCAGGAAAAACTCTTGCGCGAAGGCGTCCACCTGCCCGTCATCATCGTTACCGGCCATGGTGATGTGCCCATCACCGTGCGCGCCATGAAAGCCGGCGCCTTCGAATTCCTGCAAAAGCCCTTCAACGACCAGACGCTGCTCGATGCCATCCAGGCCGCCCTCGAGAAGTTCGGCCAGATATGGGAACAGGAAGACCGCATGAGCCGGACCAGCCGCAACCTTGCCACCCTCACCCCGCGCGAACGGGAAGTGCTGGAACAACTGCGCCACGGCAAGCTCAACAAGGTCATCGCCGGCGACCTGGGCCTCTCGGTGCGCACCGTGGAAGGCCACCGGGCACGCATCATGGAAAAGATGGGCGCCCGGACCCTGGGTCAGTTGATCGAGATGGTGGTGAAGACCAATCCGGAGGGATGAGGGGGCGACGCTTCCCAGTTGCGTTAAGTGGCGCCGATACGCGCTGGAATCCCGTTGTCTATTCCGGTGTGTAGGCCACCAGTTCAGCCAGCTTTGCCAGAGCGGCACCGGAGGCGATGGCTGCCCGTGCCCGGTCAACCCCATCCGCCAGCGTATCCGCCAGTCCGGCCGCATAGATGGCGGCGCCGGCATTGAGGGTGACGATATCGCGCTCGGGTCCCGGGGCATCGTCCAGGGCCTTGAGAACACGTGCTTTCGATTCTTCCACCGAATCCACCTTCAACGTTGCAATGTCATGGACCTTGAGGCCGAACTGCGCCGGACTGACGGTGTATTCCAGCACCTCGCCGTCACGCAGCTCGCCCACCAGGGTCTCACCGGAGATGGAAATTTCGTCCAGTCCTTCCCTGCCGTGCACGATCAGGACACGCTCGCTGCCCAGGCGTTGGAGTACGCGGACCTGAATGCCGACCAGATCGGGATGAAACACGCCCATGACCTGGTTGGGGGCGCCTGCCGGGTTGGTCAAAGGCCCCAGGATGTTGAACAGGGTGCGGATGCCCAGTTCCCGGCGCACCGGCGCGGCGTGCTTCATGGCGCCGTGGTAGTTGGGCGCGAACATGAAACCCAGGCCGACATCCTCGATGGAATGAGCGACTTGCGTGGGCGTCATGTTGATGTTGACGCCCAGGGCTTCCAGGACGTCGGCGCTGCCGGATTTGGACGACACCGAGCGGCCGCCATGCTTGGCCACTCGCGCACCAGAGGCCGCGGCCACGAAAGCGGCTGCCGTGGAAATATTGAAGGTATGGGCGGCATCGCCTCCAGTGCCGCAGGTGTCCACCAGCCGGAAGGTCTCCGTCACCGGCACCTTGGTGGCGAACTCCCGCATCACCGTGGCGGCGGCGGCGATCTCGCCGATGGTTTCCTTCTTCACGCGCAGTCCGGTGATGATGGCCGCGATCATGACCGGGCTCATTTCCCCCGTCATGATCTGGCGCATGAGACTGAGCATCTCGTCATGGAATATTTCCCGATGCTCGACGATGCGGGTGAGGGCATCCTGGGGCTTCATGGGCGTGCTCATTTGCGTACCTCCTCCAGGAAGTTCTTGAGCAACTGGTGGCCGTGCTCGGTCAGGACCGATTCAGGATGGAACTGCACGCCTTCCACAGCCAGGGTTTTGTGGCGCACACCCATGATCTCGCCGTCGTCGGTCCATGCGGTGATTTCCAGGCAGTCTGGGAGGGTTTCCCGTTCGATCACCAGAGAGTGGTAGCGGGTGGCGGTGAAGGGATTCGGCAGGCCCCGGAATACACCCTTGTCGGCGTGGTGGATGGGAGAGGTCTTGCCATGCATCAACGCCTTGGCGTGCACGATGCGGCCGCCGAAGGCCTGGCCGATGCTCTGGTGGCCCAGGCAGACGCCCAAGAGCGGAATGCGTCCGGCGAAGGACTTGATCAGCGGTACTGAGATGCCCGCCTCGTTCGGCGTGCAGGGGCCGGGGGAAATCACGATGCGCTCTGGCTTCATGGCCTCGACCTGTTCCAGTGTGATTTCGTCGTTGCGATGTACCCGCACATCCTCGCCCAGTTCGCCGAAATACTGGACCAGGTTGTAGGTGAAGGAGTCGTAGTTGTCGATCATGAGCAGCATGGCGCGGGAATCCTTTGGGCTTTTCATTGCCCGGCATGTCATGAAACCGGGCGAGGATGCCCGCATTTTCGTGCAGATCGTCCCCGGTTGAAACCGTCGCTGCTTCAGGAAGAGAAACCGGCTAGCGCTATCCCGTCTCCCCCACTGAAAACACGCGGTTCCTGCCCGCCTGTTTGGCGGCGTAGAGCGCTTGGTCGGCGGCGCGCAGGAGGGTGTCGGCATTTTCGCCATGGAGAGGGGCGAGGGCGATGCCGGCGGAGAATGTAACGGCGGGGAGGGGGCGGTCGTGGATATGGACTTCCGCATCGCGCACCAGATTGGCGATGCGCGAGATGCGTTCGCGAGCTTCGTGTAGTTCGGCGCGGGGCATGACCGCCACAAGTTCCTCGCCGCCGAAACGGCAGGCGATGTCGGAGGCGCGCAGGTGTTCGCGCAGGATACGGGAGACTTCGATGAGCACTTGGTCGCCGGCTTCGTGGCCCCAGGTGTCGTTGTATCGCTTGAAGTGGTCGATATCCAGGATTGCCAGGGCGAGGGGTTGGTCGTCGCGCAGACAGGCATGCAGCTCGCGGGGCAGGGTTTCATCCAGATAGCGCCGGTTGAAGAGGCCGGTGAGCGGGTCGCGCGTGGCCTGTTCGCGCAAGGCTTCGCGCAGACGGATGTTGGACAGGGCAAGTTTGAGGGCTTCGCCCAGGGTGACGCTGAGTTGCCGAAGCCGTTGCCAGGCGTCCTTGCCGATATCCGATTTCGCCCGGAGCGTGATGAGACCCAGGGTTTCGCCTTGTAGCACCAGGGGCTGGCACAGGCTGTGGAGGTCGGCGCGGTGGTGAAAATGGGCGCAGTAAAGCCCAGGGTGGGTGAGCGAGGGTTCGTAGGCCTGGCCGCGCCGGATGCCCCAGCAGTCGTCGTGGGAGAACGCGGTGTCGATGCCTTCGGTGTCGCCCCAGGCCGCCACGCTTTGCAGGCCGCGTCCGCTCGGATTCGCCATGGCCAGCATGCCGCCGCTGCCCAACTCCAGGGTTTTCGCCATGTGGCCGAACACGCGATGGATTTCCTCTTCCCTGAGACAGCTTTGCAGCAACTCGTTCATCTCGTTGATGTGGGTGAGATCCCGCGTGTGGAGTTGCAGGGCGGCCAGGGAGGCACTCAGTTTTTCGTTGCTCTGGCGCAGGGCTTCCTCGGCCTGGCGGCGATCGGTGATGTCCTGGACGATGCCGATCATGCGCACCGCCCGGTTGTCATCGTCGCGCAAGACATCGCCGGTTTCCGCCACCCAGCGCACGGTACCGTCGGGCCAGACGATGCGGTGTTCGATGGCGTAGACACGGTCTTGCTTCATGGCCGATCTGACCGCCTGCTCCACGGCGGCGCGGTCATCCGGATGGACACGTTCCAGGAAAGCTTCATAGGTGTGGGCGAAGCCGCCCGGCGCAAAGCCGAACATGGGCTCGATCTCGTCCGACCATTGCAGCCGATCGGTTTCCACATTCCAGTCCAGGCTGACGATATGGGCGGCGCGCTGAGCCAGAGCGTAGCGTTCGCGGCCTTCCTCCAGGGCTTCGGTCAGCGCCTGCATCTGGGTAATGTCCAGGCAGTGGCCGAAATAACCGCGGAAAACGCCGTCAGGGCCGTATCGGGGCGTGCCGGAATCGACGATCCAGCGATATTCCCCGTCGGCGTGGCGCAAGCGATATTTCATCTCGAAGGCTTGGCGCGCATCGAAGGCGGCGAGATAGGTTTTCAGGCAGCGGTCGAGGTCATCGGGATGTACGCCCGCGGTCCAGCCGTCGCCCAGTTCCTCGCCCAGGGCGCGGCCCGTGAAATCCAGCCAGGCCTGATTGAAGAAGGTGCAAAGCTTGTCGGGGCCGGCCAGCCAGATCAGGCTGGGCAGTGTGTTCGCCATGTCGCGGAAACGGCTGTCGCTTTCTTCCAGGCTGTGTTCGACGTCGATGCGGCGCTGGATTTCCTGCTTCAGTGAATTGTTGACGCTCACGACATACCAGGCCACGCCCCCCAGGGACAGGAAAGCCAGCAACACCATGACGGCCAAGGGGCGCCCATATCGGGCGGCGACGTCCGCGAAGCTGATGGGCAGGTTGGCATAGGGGCCCAGGCGGGCTTCGCGGAACAGGTCGTGTACCGCCTGATAGTTGGCGGGCAGTGTCCAGCCGTGGATGCCGGCGGCAAGCGCTGCGGGATGGCCGGCGGGCATCGACAGCAGACAGATCAGCACATCCTTGGTCAGTTCCTCGGAGACGCCGGTGACACGGGCCAGCGGCCATTCCGGGTAAAGCCGGGTGCTCAGCAAATAGGGGAATCCAGGCGCTTGCCGCTGGTTGATGATGTGCAGGTCGGACAGCCTGAGGCGGCCCTGGTCCGCCATGGATTCGAGCAGATCGGAGCGCACCAGGCCCACGTCCGCCTTTCCCGCCAGCACGCCTTCCACCACCTTTTCGTGGTTGTTGGTCTGGATCAGGGTGGCGGCGCTCTTTTCCAGATCGATGCCCTGCTCCAGGGCCTCGCGCAGGTGAACCTGCCAGCCGCCCAGACTGGACTTGTCCGGAATCATCACCCGCAAACCGTCCAAATCGGCGTAGCGGTTGATGCGGGTGTTTTCCGCGCGGGTGATCGCGACACCGCCAAACCGGTCGAGCGGCCCTTTGGGCCCCCGCTTGATCATGGTGGCGATGCGGCTCAGATTGCCGGCCAACTCCATTTCCGTGTAGTGGCCGCTGTTGGTGATGACCAGTTGCACCTCGTGACGTTGCACCGCGCCACTGAGCTCCTTGAATGAGAGCGGAACGACCTCGAATCTCAAGGGCGCAAGCTCAAGGTTGAGGTAGGCGGCATGGGGCGCCCACTGTTCGATGGTGTATTCCGGCCCCCGGTTGGCCAGCACGCCGATGCGGACAACTTCAGTTCGCGGCAGCGCGGCGGTTTCCGCGCAGCCCGCCCCCGGTCGCATCATCAGGACGAACACCAGCCCGGCCGGGATGATGATGGCCTGAATGATTTTCCGTGCGACCTGAAGCAACATGGACGCCCTCCTCCGGGAAGCTGCTATGACACTGTGAACCGGGCTGAGCGGTGTGGCAACGTTCTTCGTCTGGCCCGAAGCGGGCTGACCCGTGTCCTTGAAAGCTATTTCGTCCCTTAAGTGAAAGACTTGAGGGACAGGATTGTTTTTCGTAAATGCATGGCGGGTATTGCCACGATTGGAACCCGCTGCCAACTCGCGGCCAATACCCAACTTTAATAGTCAGATTTAATCAGGCCTATGACTATTGACGGCCATCTATTACAAAATCCGCCTTGCAGCGCACAATGCGCCGCTACTACACATACCGGACCGATCCGGAGGAGACGACCGATGAACTACGAAGCGTTTTACCGCCGTTCCATAGACGCGCCCGAGACCTTCTGGGGCGAACAGGCCGAACTGATTGACTGGCATCGCCCTCCGGACAAGATTCTCGACTACAGCAATCCGCCCTTCCGCAAATGGTTTGTGGGCGGCGAGACCAACCTCTGCCACAACGCGGTGGACCGTCATCTCGCCGCCCGCGCCGAGCAGCCCGCCCTGATCTACCTGTCCTCGGAAACCGGCGAGGAGAAGCAGTACACCTATGCCGAACTGCATCGCGAAGTGAACCGCTGCGCCGCCGTGCTGCAAAGCCTGGGCGTGAAGAAGGGCGAGCGGGTGGTGATCTATATGCCCATGATCGCCGAATCGATTTTCTGCGTGCTGGCCTGTGCCCGTCTGGGCGCCATCCATTCCGTGGTGTTCGGCGGCTTCGCGGCCCACAACCTGGCGCTGCGGATCGACGATGCCAAGCCCTGCCTGCTGATCTGCGCCGACGCCGGCATGCGCGGCGGCAAGCCGGTGCCCTACAAGCATCTGGTGGACGAGGCCGTCAAGGAAGCGAAATTCCCGCCCGCCAAGGTGCTCATCGTCGACCGGGGCCTGGACCCGGACATGCGCCGCGTTGCCGGCCGCGACGAGGACTACTGGGACCTGCGCGACGAGTTCCGTGACGCCGAGGTGCCGGTGACCTGGCTGGAGTCCAACGAGCCCAGCTACATCCTCTACACCAGCGGCACCACCGGCAAGCCCAAGGGCGTGCAGCGGGACGTGGGCGGTTACGCCGTGGCCCTGGCCTCCACCATGAAGTACGTCTACAACGCCCAGCCCGGCGAGACCATGTTCACCACCTCGGATATCGGCTGGGTGGTGGGCCACAGCTACATCATCTACGGGCCCCTCATCCACGGCATGACCACCATCGTCTATGAAGGCCTGCCCATCCGCCCCGATCCGGGCGTGTGGTGGAAGATCGTCCAGGACCACAAGGTCTCCACCATGTTTTCCTCGCCCACCGCCATCCGGGTGCTGAAGAAGCAGGACCCGGCCTGGCTGAAGAAGTACGACCTGTCCAGCCTCAGATACCTGTTCCTGGCCGGCGAACCCCTCGACGAGCCCACCTCTCGCTGGATATCCGACGGCCTCGGCGTGCCGGTGCTGGACCACTACTGGCAGACAGAAACCGGCTGGGCCATGCTCAGCTACCTGCCCGGCGTGGAGTTGAAACCCAACCGCTTCGGCTCCCCAGGCTTCCCCGCCTACGGCTTCAACATCCGCATCGTCAACGAGATGACGGGCGCCGACTGCGGTCCCAATGAAAAGGGCGTGCTGACCGTGGTGCCGCCCCTGCCGCCGGGCTGCCTGACCACCGTGTGGGGCGACGACAAGCGCTTCATCAACAGTTACTTCGGCCAGTTCGAGAAGGATTTGCTCTACACCTCCTCCGACTGGGCGGTGCGGGATGCCGACGGCTACACCTTCATCCTCGGCCGCACCGACGACGTCATCAACACCGCCGGCCACCGCTTGGGCACCCGGGAGATCGAGGAAGCCCTGCAAGCCCATCCGGCCATCGCCGAGGTTGCTGTGGTGGGGTTGCACGACGAACTCAAGGGTCAGGTGCCGGTGGGCTTCTGCACGCTGAAGGACCCGTCCCTGGTGGCCGACGAGGCCGGCCGCGCCGCCATGGAAAAAGCCTGTATCGACAAGGTGGCGGAATTGCTCGGTCCGGTGGCCAAGCCCCACAAGCTCCACTTTGTCAGCGCCTTGCCCAAGACCCGTTCCGGCAAGCTGTTGCGGCGTTCCATCCAGGCGTTGGCGGAGGGCCGGGAAACCGGCGATCTCTCCACCCTGGACGATCCCAACGCGCTGGAGGAAATCCGGAAAGCAGTGGGCAAGTGACGGTTTACTTCCCCCTTTTGTAAAGGGGGACCGAGGGGGATTTGGCAACGGATGTCGATCTGCAAGCCTTGCTGAAATCCCACCTAGCCCCCCTTTATCAAAGGGGGGAATTGAGTAGCAGTATGACCCGTGAGGAAACGACATGACCCAACACACAATCAGTGGCGTCAACTCCGCCGGCGCCAAATTCCGCGCCGCCGTCGCCGCCGAGAAACCACTCCAGGTGGTCGGCGCCATCAACGCCTATGCCGCCCTGCTGGCGGAGCATTCCGGCTTCAAGGCCCTCTATCTCTCCGGCGGCGGCGTCGCGGCCAGTTCCTGCGGCATTCCCGACCTGGGCATCACCACCCTGGAGGACGTGCTGGTGGACGCCCGCCGCATCACCGACGTGACCAGCGTGCCCTTGCTGGTGGACATCGACACCGGCTGGGGCGGCGCCTTCAACATCGCCCGGGCCGTGCGGGCGCTGACCCGGGCCGGCGTCGCGGCGGTGCACATCGAGGACCAGGTCATGCAGAAGCGCTGCGGCCATAGGCCGGGCAAGGCCATCGTGTCGCAAGCGGAAATGGTGGACCGGGTGAAGGCGGCGGTGGACGCCAAGATCGACAGCGATTTCGTCATCATGGCCCGCACCGACGC
>CAZEOR010000038.1:0-12701 GCA_964513695.1 uncultured Thiobacillus sp. | reverse complement strand
ATCCTCCGCACCCCCGGCCGCGTCGATTACGAGTCCACCTGGCGCGCTATGCAGGACTTCACCGCCGGGCGCGGCCCCGACACACCGGACGAAATCTGGCTGCTGGAGCATCCCCCCGTGTTCACGCTGGGCATGGCGGGCAAGCGGGAACATCTGTTGGCGGACATCGGCATTCCGGTGGTGCCCATCGACCGGGGCGGGCAGGTGACCTATCACGGGCCGGGCCAGATCGTGGTTTACCTGTTGCTGGACCTGCGGCGGCGGGGTTACGGGGTGCGGGAACTGGTCAGGCGCATCGAACAGGCGGTGATCGATGTGCTGGCGGCTTATGGGGTGGCCGGCGAGAGGCTGGCGGGGGCGCCCGGGGTGTATGTCGGCGGCGCCAAGGTCGCGGCACTGGGGCTGCGGGTGAAGGCCGGATGCACCTATCACGGGCTGGCGCTCAACGTGGACATGGATCTGGCACCATACCGAGCCATCAACCCCTGCGGTTATGCGGGCATGGCGGTGACGCAGCTGAAGGATTTCGTGCCCGATGTGCGCCAGGAAGAAGTGACGGCGGCTTTGGCCCGGGTGTTGGCGACGGCGATTTATGCCAGGGTGGAGCAGACCGAACGCGCGGGTTGAAGCGGCTGAAATACCGTCCGCGCGCCGGACCGCGCCGCCCGCCGGGTGCTTCCCACCCCGACGCCGCACTGAAGGCATAATTCCCTCTACGAGGTGACACCCTCTGCCTGAGGCCCGATGGAGCGGAAGCCGGAATGATCGAAGATGCCAAATTGCGTTTCGCCACCCTCAAGGCCAGCGGCATGCTGCCCTCGCCCAAGGGCGTGGCGCTGGCGGTGCTGGAACTGACCCAGAAGAACGACGTCAGCCTGCAAACCCTGACCCATCTGGTGCAGACCGACCCGGCCATGGCCGGGCGCATCCTGCGTTACGCCAACGCGGTGCATGGCGGCAGCCTGCGCCATATCGCCTCCCTGTCCCATGCCATCGTCTTCCTGGGGCTGTTCCGGGTGCGCCAGATCGCCCTGGGCTTTTCCCTCATCGACAACTATCGCGGCGGCGCCTGCGCCGCCTTCGATTATCTGGGTTACTGGACCGCGTCCCTGGCCACGGGCATCGCCGCCCAGCAGGTGGCGCCCCAGGCCCAGTGTCCGCCGGACGAAAGCTTCACCTGCGGCCTGCTGTCCGGCATCGGGCGGTTGGCCCTGGCCACGGCCTTCCCGGCGGAATACGGCGAGATCCTCGGCGGGAACATGGAGGGCGTGGCCCAGCGCGCGGCGGAAGCCGAAGCATTCGGACTGGATCACGCCACCCTGTCGTCGGAACTGTTGGAGGACTGGGGCCTGCCGGACATCTTCCACCAGGCGGTGCGCTATCACGAGATTCCCGCCGAGGCGCCCTTCACCCCCGGCTCCCGCGTCCAGGTGCTGACCGCGGCCCTGCATTTCTCGGCCAAGGTAGGCATGCTGCTGACCCTGGATTCGGCCCGGCGCTGGGAAAAGGTGCCATCCCTGTATCACGCCGCCGCCCAAGTGGGGCTGGAAGATCACGAGGTGCCGCCTCTGGTGGAAAACGTGGTCACCCAATGGCAGGACTGGGGCCGTGAATTGCACCTGCCCACGCGGAATTTCAGCGATATCAAGAACCTGCTCGCCATGCCGCCCGACCCGGCCGGAGAGGAGGGGCTGGCCGCCCTGGTGGTGCTGCCCATGCGGGTCGCCCTGGTGGCCCGGGACGCGGCCCTGCTGCGCGGCCTGGCGGAAACCCTGGACGCTATGGGCCTGATGGTGGAACTGGCCTCCGACCGGGACAGCGCCCTGCGTCTTCTGGCCCAGAACCGCACCGACGTGATGATGGTGGAACTGCCGGACGGCAGCGATGACAGTGTGCGCATCCTGCGTGAATTGCGCGCCGGCGAGGGTGGCCGCCAGGCCTATTGCATCGCCCTGATCCCACCCGAGGCCGAGGCCAGCGTGGCCAGACTGATGCTGGCCGGCGCTTCCGACTATCTGTTGTTCAACTATACCGAGGCCGCCCTGCTGGCCCGCCTGAACGCCGCCCAGCGGGTGGTGGCCCTGCAGGGCGCCGTGCGCTCCGAGCGAGAATCGGTGATCCGCTCCTCCGGCGAGTGGGCGCGCAGCAACCGGCGGCTTTTGCAGGAAGCCCACACCGACCCTCTCACGCGCCTGTACAACCGGCGCTACGGCATGGACCGCTTCAACCAGGAATGGTCCTTCTCCGCCCACAGCGACACCACACTGTCCTGCCTGATGCTGGACATCGACCACTTCAAGCGCGTCAACGACCTGCATGGCCATGACGTGGGCGACCTGGTGCTCACCCAGGTGGCCCGCGTGGTGGAAGGCGGCTGCCGCAAGGACGATGTGGTGTTCCGCTACGGAGGAGAAGAGTTCTGCATCGTCAGCCCCCATACCGGTCTTGCTGACGCCACCCAACTGGCGGAACGCATCGTTCGGGCGGTACGGGAAGGCGAATTCGGCCGGGAAGGCGTCACCTTCCCGGTCACGCTCAGTGTGGGCGTGGCCACGCGCGACGCCGGCGATCCGGATATGGAAAGCCTCATCGCCCGCGCCGACAAGGCCCTTTACGCCGCCAAGGAAAACGGGCGGGATCGGGTCACGGCAGCGCGGGGGGCGTGAAAAAGCGTTCCCGCATCTCATCCAGCCCCAGGCCGGCCAACAGTTCGTCGAGCCGCTCCCCCGGCCGCTTGCGCGGCAGATCCTTGTAGCTGGCGACGATCAGCTCGTTCTTCATGGAGTGCTCCCAGCCCACCAGTTCGGTGACATTGACCTGGTAGCCGTGGGCCTCAAGTTGCAGGCAACGCAGCACGTTGGTCAGGTGGCTGCCGAATTCCCGGGTGTGGATGGGATGGCGCCAAAGCTCGGCGAGCGGGCTTTTCAGAGCCTTGCCCTTGTTCTTGCGCAGCACCGCCGCCACCTCCGCCTGGCAGCAGGGCACCAGCACGATGAAGCGGGCCTGCTTGACCAGGGCGAAGCGGATGGCGTCGTCAGTGGCCGTGTTGCAGGCGTGCAGGGCGGTGACCACCTCCACCCGCTGCGGCAGGGCGGGGGACGCGATGGATTCCGCCACCGACAGGTTGAGGAATTCCATGTGTTCGAAGCCCAGCCGCCGGGCCAGGTCCCGGGAACGGTCCACCAGTTCGTCCCGGGTCTCGATGCCGAAGATGCGAGCCAGGGGCGCCGATTCCTTGAAGAACAGGTCGTAGAGGATGAAACCCAGGTAGGACTTGCCCGCGCCATGGTCCACCAGGCTGAAATCCGGCCGCTCGGCCAGCACTTCCTTCAGCAGCGGCTCGATGAACTGGAACAGGTGGTAGACCTGCTTCAGCTTGCGCCGGCTGTCCTGGTTCATCTTCCCGTCGCGGGTGAGGATGTGCAGTTCCTTCAACAGCTCAACGGATTGCCCGGGGCGGACTTCGTACATGGGGGGTGGGGAGGGGACAGGGAGGGCTGACATGCTAATCCGCATTGGGTGGGACTTCATCTGGCACAAGCCGCCAGATGTCGGATAAATGGAAGACCAGTTTCGTCACTTTCGCGACGGTTCAGCCATCTTGCTTGTTCGGAAGCCGTGCAGCCGAAGCAGCCAGCCAATGAGAGGTGGGGCGGAAGGCGCTGCGTCTTCGGCCCTACGCGGGCTGACCATCCACAACGTAATATGCACAATTATTGCGATGGAGCACGAAAGATGCCTGCCGGTATTGCGTGAAAACAATCGGGGAGAAAACTATGGGACTGATCCTTGGAGATGATGGCCTGCCTGCTGATGAAGTTGGGGTATGGGCTAAGGAAAAACATACTTATCTCAAAAGGTATCTTGATATCTCGCGGTCCACGCGCAACAAATACATAGGTGAGCGGAAGGGAGGAGCAGTTTATTTCGACCTCTTTTCTGGATCAGGGCGATCCAGGATCAGAGGAACAAAAGAATGGATTGATGGTGGTGCCGTGGCGGCATGGAAGACCAGTCGCGACGGCGGCGCCCCATTTACCGACATCTATATTTCCGACCTGGATGAGGACAGGCTGGACGCCTGTACAGCCCGTCTACGAAAACTTGAAGCGCCTGTCCATTCCATACATGCCAGCGCATTGGATGCAGCAGAGAACATGGTTTCGGCGGTCAGCGGCTACGCTTTACATTTTGCTTTTGTTGATCCCTATAACCTCGAAGCGCTGGATTTTCGGGTGATCCAGGCACTGTCCGGTTTGAAACGAATTGACCTGCTAATCCACCTGAGCGCAATGGATCTACAGCGCAATCTGTCGATCAATCTGACTGCCGATAATTCTGCGTTTGATGCATTCGCGCCGGGTTGGCGCGACAAAGTGAGCACAACAGGTGCACAGTCCGAGGTCAGACGGCGCGTCGTCGAGTACTGGCGCGAGTTGGTGGCCAATCTAGGGGTATGGCCATCTACGGGTCAGCGACTCATTAGCGGGGAAAATAATCAGCCCTTGTATTGGCTTTTGCTTGCTGCTCGCCATGCGCTGGCGCACAAATTCTGGGAGACCGCCGCCAATATTGAGGGCCAACGTAAGCTGTTCTAGTACGCAGTTTGCACGGTAGGATAGTCGTCCCAGGTGCGGCCCCGGAATACTCGGCCGTTTGCTTTCTTGTGACGTTTCACGCCATCAGAACCCCAACCACCCCACTGCTTGAAAAAGAAAGCGGAACCTGCAGCATCTGCTTGCGTTTTCATATTGGCGACCCACTCCTCGCGCATGGGGCGGGCATGATGTCCAGACTCTCCACCAACAATTACCCAGTGAATTCCGGTGAGATCAATTTTCCCGATGTCCTCAAGTAAAGGCTCGACGGAGAGAAAGCGGATAGGAGCATCGACCTGGCGCAAATGATCAATTCGAGGCAGGCCGAATTCACGATCTTCCACACTCACCCCTAACCAGATATTGGCTGGACATGGCCGCGTACTGAAGTATTCAGGCAAACGTTCCGCCCGCTTGGTCAGTATCTGGTAAGTGTGTTGCGGGGTCCGCCGGATAACGTCGAAAACCCGGTCCAGAAAGGCGTCCGGCACGTCTTCGTGGAACAGGTCACTCATTGAGTTGACGAAGTAGACAGTAGGCTTCTTTCTGGCCAGAGGCTGATCCAGCCTAGCGGGCTGCAAGGTGAGCTTAAATTCATTTTCGTACCCGCCTGCCCCCATGGCGTGCAAACGTCTTGCCATAGTCTCGGCATAGCAATGCTTGCAACCTGGTGAAATCTTGGTGCAGCCCGTAGTAGGGTTCCAAGTCTGCTCGGTCCACTCGATGCTGGTTTGAGTAGTCATTCTTCCTCCGTTTAAGCGCGAGAGCTGGGAATAACGGGCCAGATTCTATGCCCACATAGGCTTATAGGATGAGCCACCAAGCCACTTCATTCTCAACTCCGTTCCTTGTCGGCAGAAATAGGTGGCTAGATATCAAATTCCCTCGTAATGCAGAGCTCCTGAAAGAGGACTTGCATCGACCGATTCTTGCCAACCCCGACTGCTGGGATAATCGCCCCCATGTCCTTCCTCCTCGAAATCCTCCGCCGCGCCGCCGCCGACCTACTCCAGCCCCGGGTGCTGGCGGTGCTGTTCCTGCCCATGCTGGCGGCGCTGCTGGTCTGGGGCGGCCTGTTCTGGGCCTTCGGAGATAGCTGGCTGGCGGGGCTCACCGCCTTCGTGGCCAGCGCGCCCCTGCCAGACTGGCTGGGCGGAACCGGGGCGGCCTGGCTGGTGGCCTTCGGCGTCGTCTTCCTGTTGGCTTTGCTGCTGGTGCCCGCGGTCTACGTGACGGCCTTGATGATCACTTCCCTGATCTTCATGCCCCTGCTGGTTTCCGTGGTGGCCAAGGGGCGCTTTCCGGCCCTGGAGAAGCGGGAGGGGGGCGGTTTCTTCGGCAGCCTGTTCAACGGGGTGTTCGCCCTGGCTGTCTATCTGCTGGCCTGGCTGCTGACCCTGCCTTTCTGGCTGCTGGGGCCCTTCGGCTTCGGCATCTCGGTGTTTCTCAACGCCTGGCTCAATCAGCGCCTGTTCCTCTACGATGCCCTGGCGGAGCATGCCGACCGGGGGGAACTGGCCCGGCTGAAGGCCGAGGCGGGCTGGCCCCTGTTCGTGTTTTCGGCCTTCCTGGGGCTGCTGCACTTCATCCCCTTCGTCAACTTCCTCGCCCCGGTTTACATGGGCCTGGCCTTCACCCACTATGGCCTGGCGAAACTGGATGAACTACGGAATCGGACAAACCCATGATCTTCGGCATCGGCACGGACATCGTCGCGGTGAAGCGCATGGATGACATGCATGCCCGCCATGGCGGCCGCCTGGCCCGGCGCCTGCTGGCCCCGGAGGAATGGGGCGATTACGCCCGCGCGACCGGTAAGGGGCGTCTCCTGGCCAAGCGTTTCGCCGCCAAGGAGGCCCTGGGCAAGGCCCTGGGCACCGGCATCCGCTCGCCCGTCACGCTGACCGCCATCGGCGTGATCCATGACGAACTGGGCCGTCCGGACTTCTCCTTCACGCCGGAACTCGCCGATTGGCTCAAGGCCCACGGCGCCGGCAGCGTCCATCTATCCCTTTCCGACGAGCAGGACACCGTCGTCGCTTTCGTTATCGTCGAGCGCCCATGATTTCATCCCACCATTCCGCCCATCACCTCCCCCTCGGACCGGTCATGGCCGACGTGGCCGGCTTCGCCCTCACCGACACGGAACGCGCCCGACTCATGCATCCCGCCATCGGCGGCGTGATCCTGTTCAAGCGCAATTACGAGAGCCCCGAGCAGATCGCCGCCCTGTGCCGGGAAATCCATACCCTGCGCAGCCCCCATCTGCTCATCGGCGTGGACCACGAGGGTGGCCGGGTGCAGCGTTTCCGGGAAGGCTTCACGCCGATCCCGCCCATGCGTGCCATCGGCGAGGCCTGGGACAACCATCCCCAGCGGGCGCGCCGCCTGGCTCGGGACGCCGGCTATGTGATCGGCGCCGAGCTGCGCGCGGTGGGGGTGGATTTCACCTTCGCGCCGGTGCTGGACCTGGATTACGGCAGCAGCGGCGTCATCGGCGACCGGGCCTTCCATCGCAGCCCCCAGGCGGTGACCGACCTGGCCCATGCCCTGGTGCTGGGCCTGCACGAAGCCGGCATGAGCGCCGTGGGCAAGCACTTCCCCGGCCATGGCTACGTGGCGGCCGATTCCCACCTGGCCATTCCCGTCGACGAGCGCAGCCAGGCGGACATCGAATTCGCCGACCTGCTGCCCTTCCGCCAGATGATCGAACTGGGTCTGGCCGGGGTGATGCCGGCCCATGTCATCTACCCCCGGGTGGACGCGCAACCGGCCGGCTTCTCGCGCAAGTGGCTGACGGACATCCTGCGCGGCCAATGCGGCTTCGAGGGTGTCATCTTCAGCGACGATCTGACCATGGAAGGGGCCAGCGGAGCCGGCGGCATCACGGAAAGGGCCTCGGCCGCCCTGGCGGCGGGCTGCGACATGGTGCTGGTGTGCAACCGCCCGGACCTGGCGGACGAGTTGCTGGGCAAGCTGAAATGGTCCCCGCCGCCGGTTTCCCTGATTCGCTTCGCCCGCATGCACGGCCGCCCCCACGCCCCCTCCCGCACCGCCCTGCACGAGAGCCAGCGTTATGTCGGCGCGGTACGCCAACTGGGTGGCATCGGCCAGGCCGACGCCGATCTGGCACTGCTGGACCCCACCAATGTCTGCGGCAGACAGGGCTGCTCACCTTCTTCCAATTCCTGACAGGACATCACCATGAAACGCCGTCGAATCTATGGCCGCCACCGACTCTCCCGCGATGCCGAACGCCTGGCCTGGCTGTCCCAGGGCCTGGCCGATTCCGGCAGCCGGCTGGAAGACGCCTGGCTGGAATCGGAAATCGCCGGCCTCATCGACCGCCTCCTCAAGGCCGGTGACGAGGATGCCCTCAACCAGGCCCTGGACCGGCTGCACGAAACCAACAGCCGGGCCTACGATGAACTTGCCGATCTCATCGAGGCGGGCTGCGAGGTAAGCCAGGTGGGGGAGGAAGGCAACCGAACCGCCCGCCTGCTGATCGCCCTGCCCGTGCTGGCCTGGTCCCGCTACGCGATTCCCACCCGCAGCGTGCCCAAACCTGTTCTCGACGCTCTGCGCGCCCAGCTATCCGCCCATGTCCTGGGCGCCGAGGCACGGGTTCACTTCGCCGATTACCTGTACAGCCCCGACCAGTTGCCCCAGGGCTATGCCGAAACCCGCGTCTTCGCAGACACCCTCTGGAGCGCGGTGGCGGCCGGCAAGGACCTGAAGGTGGACACCCGCCGCCTGCCGGAAAGCCAGGTCTTTGTCTCCGACGTGCGCTACCTGATGGCCGCCGTGCAGGTACCGGTGGGCCGGCCCGTGTTCCGCTGGAACGAAACCGACGGCGGCCGTCCCGCCTCCCTCGCCGCCTGGCGCGAACAGGGCAGCCCCAATTTCCAAAACCTGCTCACCGGCTGCGCCTACGAAGTCCTGCTGCCGGACGCCTATTTCGCCGCCTGGCGCCAGGCCGACCGGGACACCCGGCCCTTCGCCCTGAAGGCCGCCGTGGAATATCTGAAGTCCCTGTTCAACGAACCGGCCAACCGCATCCGCGCCGTGGCCGCGCCCTATTACGAGCACTGGTTGGAGGAATGGCGCATCGGCTTCACCCTGGCCCATTCCGACGAGGTGGTGCACGGCGTCACTTGGCCCCTGCTGGGCCAGGAGGACGAGAACACCGACCTGGGTCCGGAAATCGAGGCCCTGCTGAAAGGCACTGGCATCGGCGAAGTGCGCATGCTGGACACCCGTATGCCCCTGGAATTCTGCGAGGACTGCGGCGCCCCCCTGTTCCCCAACCCGGACGGCGAGAACGTCCACGCGGAACTGCCGGAGGACATGCAGGGCACGCCGGCGCAACTCCACTGACCTTCTCTACTTCCCCCTTTCATAAAGGGGGATGGAGGGGGATTTAGCAACGGTGATCAGTTTGGGTACGTTTCAAAAATCCCCCCTAGCCCCCCTTTAAGAAAGGGGGGAACCGAACAACAAGGCTTCCATGACTTTCACCACCGACTGCGCCGCCTGCCCCCGCCTCGCCGGCTTCCTCGAAGCCGGCCGTTCCAGCCATCCCGGCTACTTCTGCCGCCCGGTGCCACCCTTTGGTGATGAACAGCCGAAGCTGCTCATCGTCGGCCTGGCCCCCGGCTTCCACGGCGCCAACAAGACCGGCCGCCCCTTCACCGGCGACCACGCCGGCATCCTGCTCTACGAAACCCTGCACGCCTTCGGCTACGCGGACAGACCCACCTCCGTTTCCGCCGACGACGGACTGAAGCTGATCGGCTGCCGCATCACCAACGCGGTGAAATGCGTGCCGCCGGAAAACAAGCCGGAAACCGCCGAGATCAAGCGCTGCAACGCCTATCTCAAGACCGAACTGGCGGCCCTGCCAAGCGGCGCGGCCATCCTCGCCCTGGGCCTGATCGCCCACAAGGCGGTGCTCATGGCCCGGGGGCTGAAGGCATCCGGCCATGTCTTCGCCCATGACGCCCGTCACGACCTGCCCGGTGGACTGAAGCTCTACGACAGCTACCATTGCAGCCGCTACAACACCCAGACCCGCCGGCTGACGCCCGAGATGTTCCGCGCCGTGTTCAGCCGCATCGAAACAGACAGGAGAACCTGATCATGCCCGTCGTCACCATCAAGCTCGCCGGCACCCTCAGCCGGGATCAGAAGAAGAAGATCGCCGAGGAGATCACCGACACCCTGGAGCGCCACGCCCTCAAGCCCAAGCGCTACACCTACATCGCGTTCGAGGAACTGCCCGACGAGAACTGGGCCATCGCCGGTCAACTGCTGGACGAGGAAGACAGCTGAGTTAGGCCAAGTTCTTCATTTACGAGCCCTCACCCGTGGCCGAGGCCTTCGATCCCAAGCCCATCCTCGCCGGCCTGCCCAACCTGCCCGGCGTCTACCGCATGCTGGGGGAAGCCGGCGCGGTACTTTACGTGGGCAAGGCCAGGGACCTGAAGAAACGGGTCTCCAGCTATTTCCAGAAGTCCGACCTCTCCCCCCGCATCCGCCACATGGTGGCGCGCATCCGGGACATCCAGACCACGGTGACGCGCACGGAAGCGGAAGCCCTGCTCCTGGAAAACAATCTGATCAAGGGCCTGACGCCCAAGTACAACATTCTCTTTCGGGACGACAAGTCCTATCCCTATCTGCTGCTGTCAGGCCATGCCTATCCGAGGCTGGGCTTCTTCCGGGGCACGCCGGACAAGAAGAACCGGGTGTTCGGCCCCTTCCCCCATTCCCTGGCAGTGCGGGAAAGCATCCAGATCCTGCAGAAGGTGTTCCGCCTGCGCACCTGCGAGGACACGGTGTTTTCCAACCGTTCCCGGCCCTGCCTGCTGCACCAGATCAAGCGTTGCAGCGGCCCCTGCGTGGGCCTGGTGTCTGACGAGGACTACGCCCGCGACGCCGAGAACGCGGCCCTGTTCCTGGACGGCAAGGACAACGAGGTGGTCGCCCAACTCAACGCCCGCATGGAGGCCGCCGCCGCTGACCTGCGCTTCGAGGAGGCCGCCGTGTACCGGGATCAGATCCAGGCCCTGTCCCAGGTGCGCGCGCGCCAGTTCGTGGAAAGCCGCTCCAGCCAGGATGTGGATGTCATCGCGGCGGTGATGCGCGGCGGGGTCGCCTGCGTCTATCTCACCATGGTGCGCGGCGGCCGCAGCCTGGGCGGCCGCGCCTTCTTCCCCAGCCACGTGGAGGACGCGGACCTGCCCGCCCTGCTGGAGGCTTTCGCCGGCCAGCACTACGTGGGCCATCCCATTCCCGCCACCCTGATCCTGGAATGCGAGGTGGACGGCCTGGCTGACTCGCTATTGGAACAGGCCGGGCGCCGCGTCCAGATCGTCACCCATCCCCAGGAGGAACGCCGCATCTGGCTGGAGATGGCCCACAAGAACGCGGAACTGGCCCTGGCCAACCGGGAAGGCCTGCGCGAGAACCAGTCCAACCGCCTCGCCGCCCTCAACGAGGCCCTGGGCGAGGACGGCATTGCCCGCATCGAATGCTTCGACGTCAGCCACACCATGGGCGAGGCGACGGTGGTGTCGTGCGTGGTGTTCGACAACGGCGCCATGCAGTCTTCCGAGTATCGCCGCTACAATGTGGCCGTCGGGAAACGCGACGGGCCGCCCCAAGGGTTTCCCGGCCCCCTCGGGGGGCGGCGACGACCGAAGGAAGACGCCGGGGGTGTTTACGCTCCCACGCCGGGCGACGACTACGCCGCCTTGCGCGAGGCGATTTCCCGGCGTTATGGCAAGCTGGCGGAAGGCGAAGGCAAGTTGCCCGACCTGTTGCTGATCGATGGCGGCAAGGGACAGTTGCACGTGGCGGTGGATGTGCTGTCGGAACTGGGCCTGGGCGACCTGCCCATGGTGGGTGTGGCCAAGGGCGTGGAGCGCAAGGCGGGTATGGAACAACTGTTCCTGCCTGGCGAAGTGGAGCCGCTCAGGTTGCCCCCGGACCATCCCGGCCTGCACCTGATCCAGCAGGTCCGCGACGAGGCCCATCGCTTCGCCATCACCGGCCACCGGGCGCGGCGCGGCAAGGCGCGTACCCAGTCGAGCCTGGAGGACATCGCCGGGGTAGGGGCGAAACGCAGGCAGAAACTGTTGCAGGCTTTCGGCGGTTTGCGCGGTGTGGTGGACGCCGGAGTGGAAGAACTGGCCCGGGTCGAAGGCATCAGCCATGATCTGGCGGAGAAGATTTACCGAGAGTTGCACTAAGAAAAACCGCACCGATGCCGTTCAACCTGCCCAACGCGCTGACCTGGCTGCGCATCCTGCTGATCCCACTATTCGTGGCGATCTTCTACCTGCCGGATGGCTGGGTGCCCAAGCACGCCATCAACCTCACCGCCACCCTGATCTTCGCTCTGGCCGCCATCACCGACTGGCTGGACGGCTGGCTGGCGCGCCGCCTCGACCAGATGTCCGCCTTCGGCGCCTTCCTCGACCCGGTGGCCGACAAGCTCATGGTGGCGGCGGCCCTGATCGTGCTGGTGGACCTGGACCGGGCCAGCGTGGACGTGGCCCTCATCATCATCGGCCGGGAAATCGCCATCAGCGCCCTGCGCGAATGGATGGCCAAGCTGGGCCGTTCCGGCAAGGTGGCCGTCTCCTTCATCGGCAAGCTCAAGACCACGGCCCAGATGATCGCCATCCTCATGCTGCTCTACCACGACCCCATCCTCGGCTGGCAATACACCCAGATCATCGGCAGGTGGCTGCTCTACCTGGCCGCTTTCCTCACCATGTGGTCCATGCTCCACTACCTGCACATGGCCTGGAAGGCGCTCAAACACGAGCCGGCCGCTTGATTGTCCAAGCAACGCCCAGTTGACAGTAAAAGTTCGGCCGATATAATGCGCATCCACTTCGATGCGGGAATAGCTCAGTTGGTAGAGCACTACCTTGCCAAGGTAGATGTCGCGAGTTCGAGTCTCGTTTCCCGCTCCAGTTTTTCTGGGGAAAGCCAAACAGCTTTCCCCTTTTGCTTTCAAAAGCCCGATTACGGCGCGTTAGCAAAGCGGTTATGCACCGGATTGCAAATCCGTGTAGGTCGGTTCGACTCCGG
>CAZEOR010000037.1:0-12933 GCA_964513695.1 uncultured Thiobacillus sp. | reverse complement strand
CGGCGACCAAGAGCTTGGCTTCCTTGTCGCCGGCGTTGGCGGGCTTGCGATAGCGGTTGAGGGCCTTGTCCACGGTGGCGAGGTCGGCCAGGGCGAGTTCGGTGTCGATGACTTCGATGTCCCGGATGGGGTCGACGCCTCCGGAGACGTGCACCACGTTGTCGTCGGCGAAGCAGCGCACCACATGGACGACGGCGTCGGTTTCCCGGATGTTGGCCAGGAACTGGTTGCCCAGGCCCTCGCCCTTGGAAGCCCCCGCCACCAGGCCCGCAATATCGACGAATTCGACCACCGCGGGAACGACCCGCTGTGGTTTGACGATGGTGGTGAGCTGCGCGAGACGGGCGTCCGGAACCTCGACGATGCCCACGTTGGGCTCGATGGTGCAGAAGGGGTAATTGGCCGCGTCGATGCCGGCCTTGGTCAGGGCGTTGAACAGGGTGGACTTGCCGACGTTGGGCAGGCCGACGATGCCGCATTTGAGGCTCATGATGTTCTCGGTGAGGATTGGGGAGTGAGGGGTGAGGCGGGTTTCGTGTTGGCGCGCTTGACCGCCGCATTCCAGTCGCCCGCCTGAATCAACGGCCAGAGTTCCAGGGCGCGGTCGATGGCCGGATCGATCTCGTCCCGCTCCTCGCGCCGGGGTGGCTTGAGGACGTAATTGACCACTTCGTTCCGGTCGCCGGGGTGACCGATGCCGATGCGCAGGCGCCAGTAATCCTGGGTGCCGAGGTGGGCGGTGATGTCCTTCAGGCCGTTGTGTCCGCCCAATCCGCCGCCGAACTTCAGGCGCAACTGGCCTGGCGGAATATCCAGTTCATCATGGACCACCAGGATCTCCGCAGGGGGAATTCGATGGAATCGGGCCAAAGCCCCGACCGCCTGGCCGGAACGGTTCATGAAAGTCTGGGGCAGCAGCAGCCATACCCCCTGCTGTCGCCCATGGCCCACCAGGCCATGAAAACGGGACTCGACGGAAAGAGAAACGCCCAGCCGGTCGGCCAGGCGTTCGCAGAACCAGAACCCGGCGTTGTGCCGGGTATCGGCGTATTCCCGACCGGGATTGCCGAGGCCGACGATCAGGCGAATACCGGCCTGCATCGGTCCTCCGCGCCTCGGTCAGGAAAGGAGCGGCCCGATCAGGCCGCCGCCTCGCCGCCTTCGCTTTCCGCTTCGGCGGCGGTGCCGCCACGGGACAGGATATTGACCACGCCATGATCGTCGCCACGCACCAGGGAGGTGAGTTCCACACCGGCGGGAAGCTTGAGATCGGACAGATGCATGGACTGGCCGACTTCCAGCTTGCCCAGATCCACTTCGATGAACTCGGGCAGCACGCTGGGCAGACAGCTCACGTCCACTTCGGTCAGGATATGGTTGACCACACCGCCATTCAGCTTCACACCCGGGGCGATATCCGCGTTGACGAAGTGCAGGGGCACTTTCATGTGGACTTTATGAGTGGCATCCACGCGCTGGAAATCCACGTGCAGTACCTGGGGTTTGTAGGGGTGCATCTGGAAATCGCGCAGAAGCACGTTCTGCTTGGCTCCATCCAGGTTCAGATCCAGCACGGTGGAATGGAAGGCCTCGTTCTTGAGCGCGAAATAGAGTTCCTTGTGGTCGAAGTCCACGGACTGGGCGTCCTTGCCACCCCCGTAGACGATGCCGGGAACCCGGCCGGCGCGACGCAGGCGGCGGCTCGCTCCGGTGCCCTGCGCTTCGCGCTTGCTTGCGTTGATTTCGATATGCATGACTGACTCCTTGCGGTTGATGAAGGGCCGCCCGCGACCAGGCGACCCGGTTGTTGTGGGCTCGCTATTCGCTGAACAATGAGCTCACGGAATCCTCGTCGCTGATGCGGCGGATGGTTTCGGCCATCAGATTGGCCACGGACAATTGGCGAATGCGCGAACAGGCCTTGGCGTCGTCGCGCAAGGGGATGGTGTCGGTCACCACCAGTTCATCCAGCGCGGAATTGCCCACCCGTTCCACCGCACTGCCTGACAGCACGGCATGAGTACAGTAGGCGATCACCCGCTTGGCGCCATGCTGCTTCAGGGCATTGGCGGCCTCGCACAGGGTATTGGCGGTATCCACCATGTCGTCCATGATCAGACAGGTCCGGTCTTTGACGTCGCCGATGATGTTCATCACCTTGGCCACGTTGGGCTTGGGCCGGCGCTTGTCGATGATGGCCAGATCGCATTCCAGGCGTTTGGCCACGGCACGGGCGCGCACCACGCCGCCCACGTCGGGGGACACCACCATCAGATCCTCGTAGTTCTGCTTCCAGATGTCGCCCATGAGAATGGGGGTGGAATAGATGTTGTCCACCGGAATGTCGAAAAAGCCCTGGATCTGATCCGAGT
Source organism: uncultured Thiobacillus sp. (assembly GCA_964513695.1). Classification (GTDB taxonomy): domain Bacteria; phylum Pseudomonadota; class Gammaproteobacteria; order Burkholderiales; family Thiobacillaceae; genus PFJX01. Next base: position 10,561 of record CAZEOR010000037.1, on the reverse strand, counting down.
GCAGGTCCATGGTCAGAACCCGGTTCACACCCACCACGGTGAGCATGTCGGCCACCACCCGCGCCGTGATCGGCACCCGGGCGGAACGCACGCGGCGGTCCTGGCGCGCGTAGCCGAGATAGGGAATGGCGGCAGTGATGCGACCGGCGGAGGCGCGGCGCAGGGCATCCACCATCAGCATGATTTCCATCAGGCTGTCGTTGGTGGGCGCGCAGGTGGACTGGAGCACGAACACGTCCTTGCCGCGCACGTTCTCCAGAATTTCCACGTTCACTTCGCCATCCGAGAAGCGGCCGACGGTGGCGCGCCCCATGCGGATATTGAGGTGGCGCACCACATCCTCGGCAAGCTTGGGATGGGCATTGCCGGTGAACACCATCAAGCTGTCATATGCCATTTTCGAGCCCTGCCGCCTTGTTGACCCACACCACATCATCCTCAACGCGTCGAGTGCGGGCGGAACACACACAAACAAAAAAGCGTGCAGCCCTCGCAGCACGCTCATCGTCCCGCCGCCTGGGCGGGCGCCTTATCTGGCTGGGGAGGTAGGGATCGAACCTACGAATGCCGGAATCAAAATCCGGTGCCTTACCACTTGGCGACTCCCCAATTTCCACCAATCCACATCAATCCGCAAACCCGAGCAAGGGATGTTGATCAATGCCATCGGCGACAAAACCGCTCATATGACCTGGACGCTCGGCAAAAGCTTTTTCCGCCGCGGCGCGATCCGGAAAAGCCGAAAAAACGCAGGCACCCGAACCGGTCATACGCGCATCGCCCCGTGTCTTCAGCCAGCCGAGATACTCAGCCACTTCGGGATTCAGCGCGCTGGCTATAGGCTCCAAATCGTTGTGCCCGTAGCCATCCGAGAGGGCCGAGATTGTGACGGAGGGTGTATTTCGTGTCAATCCCGGATGACCGAAGATGGCGGGCGTGGACACGTGGGCGGGTGGCGTCAGCACCACGTAGCTGGCGGGGGCCGGCGTCCAGGGGGTGAGGACTTCCCCCACGCCTTCGGCGAAAGCGCTGCGACCGAACACGAACACGGGCACATCGGCACCCAGGCGCAAACCGAGAGATTGCAACTCGGCACGGGAAAGATTCAGGTTCCAGAGCCGGTTTAGCGCCAGCAGCACCGTTGCCGCGTCGGAACTGCCACCCCCGAGGCCGCCGCCCAGGGGAAGCCGCTTGAGGAGCCGGATATCCGCGCCCAGGGTGCAGCCGGTGCTGGTTTGCAGAAGCCTGGCCGCGCGCCAGCAGAGATCCGATTCGTTCGGCACGCCGGGCAGCGGTGACAGGAGGCGGATATCCCCGTCGGGGCGGGAACTGATTTCCAGGCTGTCACCGAAGTCCAGGAACCGGAACACGGTCTGCAACAGATGATAGCCATCGGGCCTGCGCCCCACCACGTGCAGAAACAGGTTGAGCTTGGCCGGGGCAGGAAAGAGGGTCATGGACCGACTCCCGGCAATTCCCAGTAATCCACCACCACCCGCACTTCCAGGGCTTCGCCGCGCCGCGCGATCAGCTTACCCGGCAGCATCGTCTTGCCCTGGAGTGAATAGCGGCTGAACTCGATACGCCATTCGTCCTGTTCCAGCACGCCCAGACGTCCCACCTCATCCGGCTCGGCGCGAAAAGCCGCCCCTGGACGGGGGTGTCCCACCACCCACGAAGCCAGGCCCCGTAGCGGCAATTCCAGCCCCAGTGCCTGGCGTACCAAGGCATCGGCATCGGGTGCGCGGTAGGTTTGGCCCTTGGCATCCGTCAGGGTCACCCCCTCAGAGTCACCACGCAGTTCGGCGACACCCTGGCCCAGAGGCGTGTTGAGCAACAACTCTTCAGTTCCTCCACCCCGGCGCCATGCCAGTCCACCGGAAAAGGACTCCTCCCCGGCCTTGACCGAAACCCGGCCTTCCAGGCGAAACGCCCCGGGCGCGGAGGACAAAACCAGGGGAGCTGGCGGAGCCGGCTCGAACCCCGGCAACTGGGCGCATCCGGCCACCAACAGCGCGAGCACGGCAAGAGGGCCGCGCCGGGACAGCCTCATCAGGGCATCAGGCGCGAGGCGACTTCGCGCAGGCTTTCATTGTCGGGATGGGTTTGCAGCCCGCTTTTCCAGACGCGCCGGGCTTCTTCCCTGTCGCCTTTCATCCAAAGGGCCTCGCCGTAGTGGGCGGTGATTTCGGGATCCGGCTTGGCGCCAAAGGCGCGGCGCAGGTAATCGACCGCCTCGCTGTAACGCTTGGCCTTGAACAGCGCCCAGCCCATGCTGTCCTGGATGAACGGGTCATCCGGTTCCAGTTTGAGGGCCTTGTCCAGCAATTCGATGGCCTCCTGGATGCGGTTGGTACGATCCGCCAGGGTATAGCCCAGCGCGTTGTAGGCGTGAGCGTAATCCGGCTTGAGCTTGATCAGGCGGCGCAAGTCCTTTTCCAGGGCATCCAGGCGATTGACCTTCTCACCCGCCATGGCGCGGTCATACAACAACTCCGGGGAATCAGGCATTTTCTCCAGGGCCTTGGACAGCACGTTGAAGACGCCTTCGTAATTCTTTGCCTCCCGCAGCATCTGCGCCTCGGTCTGGACCAATTGCAAACGCTCCATATCACTCGATGGCGAAAGACTGGCCAACCAGATCCGGGCCTCCTCCATGCGTCCAAGCTTACTCAGTACCAGAGCCGCCCGAAGTTGGGCATCAAACTGCGTGCGCCCCTTCTCGATGGACTTGTACCAGGTCAGCGACTCCTCCAGAGAACCCCGCGCCTCGGCCAGTTGGCCCAGATAAAGGCGCACGTTGCCTTCTTCGGGATGACCCAGTTCCAGGGCCTTCATGAAGCTCGCCTTGGCGCTGTCCAGATCGTTGGTCTGCATGGCCACGAGCCCCACGGCAAAATGGGCTTCCGGGTTATCCGGCGATTCCTTCGTCATGAACTCGAACTGGGCACGGGACTCTGCGAAATTACCGATCCGGGCCAACTGCTTGGCATAGGCCAGACGGACATCCCGAGCAGAAGGATAAGTAGCCAGGTATTCCTTGAAGAAGGCCAGCAAGGCGGCATCCCCCTCGGCTTTCTGCAAAACCTGGCCCTTGAACAGGGCTGTGGACTCCCAAGCGGGCTTGAGGCTCAGCGCTTCATTCAGCGCGGCCAACGCCTTGGGGGCCTGGCCGGCTTGCCATGCGGCCTGCCCCACGGCAAAACGGGCCTCTGGCACGCTCGGGTAGGCTGATGCCAGATCGGAAACCAGATCCAATACCGCCTGCCGGTCCTTTTGCTTGGCAAAAAGTCCATGCAATTGCATGAACACCTCGCCTCCCTTGCCGGTCTTGATCCAGTTGTTGAGGTGAGGTTTGGCCTCTCCGAGCCGCCCCGCGCTGACCAACAAGGATGAAAGTGTTTGCAGCGCCTTGGGCGAACCGGGCTCCAACTCCAGCCAGAGGGTGGCGTTCTTGATAGCCAGGGAAGGCTGACGGGAATACAAGGCGACTTCGGTCGCCCGGCGTGCCACCCTGGCATCCCGGGTCCGAACGGCCAGATCCGCATAGGCCTCGGCGGAAAGCTTCAACTCGCCGCGCTGCCCGGCAATCTCCCCAAGCAGGAACTGATAGAGCACTTGGGACGTCAGCCCCTGGGCCGCCGGCGCCGAGGATAGTAACGTGGAGCGATCCACGACTGGCGATTGGGCGCAAGCCGAAACGGAGACGGCCAGCAGGGCAAAGAAGAAAGGCTTGGCGTTCATGACATTTTTCCGAGGTAGGTCAAAGCATTATGCAAGACCGTCCACCCCCTGGGAAGTTGCCTCGGCTACCATCGGAAAAGACTAAAACCTGCCATCGCCATGCCAGAACTGCCCGAAGTTGAAACCGTGCGCCGAGGTTTGGCGCCCCATGTGGAACATCAGCGCATGCTCGGAGCACGAGTCCGGGATGGGCGCCTGCGCTGGCCAGTCCCCTTCAATCTCGATCAGGTCTTGCATGGCCAGAACGTGCTGGATTTGGCACGACGGGGTAAGTACCTTCTGTTCCACATGGATTCCGGGGCTCTGATCTGCCATTTGGGCATGTCCGGCAGCCTACGTCTCTGCGATGCCGGAACCATGCCCGAGAAACATGACCACCTTGATTTGCTGCTGGAGGATGGCCGCCTGTTGCGCTATCGGGATCCACGCCGTTTCGGGGCGATACTGTGGAGCGATGATCCGGGCCGGCATCCTCTTCTTGCCTCCCTCGGCGTGGAACCGCTCACTTCCGATTTCGATGGGGCCTGTTTGTATCAACAGTGCAATGGTCGGACAACGGCCATCAAAAACCTGCTCATGGATGCCCATCAAATCGTCGGCATCGGCAATATCTACGCGAACGAAGCCTTGTTTCACGCCGGCATCGATCCGCGTCTCGCCGCCGGCCGTCTGTCGCAACCGCGTTGCGCCTTGCTGACGGCCGCGGTAAAGGACACCTTGATCCGGGCCATTGCCGCTGGTGGCAGTACCCTGCGGGATTTCGTGGATGGCCAGGGCAAGCCTGGCTACTTCCAGCAAACCTATTTCGTCTATGGCCGCAGTGGCAAACCCTGCCTGCGCTGTGGCGGCCCTATTCAACAGTTTCGCCAAGGCACCCGTTCCACTTTTTTCTGCCCGCACTGCCAGAAGCATTGAGCGCACTCAAAGTCCAACTGGGCACTAGGGATATAGGCCTTTTATGCTAGAGTCCGACCCGTCAAACCGCGCCGGATAACGCGTTCGCTGGAGGGAAACGATGACCACCGCTTCACTCGTCAATGACTTCGAGGCTTACAGCCAATGGCGCCTGGCACTTTCGCGCCAGATAGCGGATTACCGCCAGTGGCTGAACCGCGAGGATCTCAACGACTCCCAGCGGGATCTGCGACTGCAGCAACTGATCGATCGCCTTGCTGAAGACAAGCTCCATGTGGCCTTCATCGCCGAGTTTTCCCGCGGCAAGTCCGAGTTGATCAATGCCATCTTCCTGTCCGATCTGAAACAACGCCTGCTGCCGTCCACTGCCGGCCGCACCACCATGTGCCCGACCGAGTTGCTGTATGACTCGTCGAAACCGGCCATGATCGAACTGTTGCCCATCGAGACGCGGGGCTCCAACGCCACCATTTCCGAATACAAAGGCTATCCGGACGAATGGACCCAGGTGGGCATGGACACCACCTCGCCGGACAGCGTGGCTCAAGCCATGCAGGAAGTTTGCCGCGTGAAGCCCGTGTCGGTCGAAGATGCCACCCGTTATGGCCTCTACTCCCCGTCCGATGCTGAATCTGGCCTCAGCGTGAACGAGGATGGCAGCGTCACCATTCCTGCCTGGCGCCACGCCATCATCAACTTCCCCCACCCGTTTCTGGAAAAGGGTCTGGTCGTCTATGACACGCCAGGCCTCAACGCCATCGGCGTGGAACCGGAACTGACATTCAATCTTCTACCCAACGCCCACGCCGTATTGTTTGTATTGGCGGCTGATACCGGCGTGACCAAATCCGACATCGAAGTCTGGCGCAATCATATTTATGCCCGCGGCAACAACCGAGGCCGCCTGGTAGCGCTGAACAAGATCGACGGCCTCTGGGATGAACTCAAGACAGAAGCTCAGATACAGGCCGAACTGGCTGGCCAGGTTCGGTCCTGCGCCGAGCTGCTGGGAGTGGATGCCAGCCAGATATTTCCTGTTTCAGCCCAGAAAGGCCTGCTGGCAAAAATCAGCGGCGACCAGGCTCTGCTGGAAAGGAGCCGATTGGCCGCTCTGGAAACCGCCCTTTCGGAAGAATTGATCTCTTCCAAGCAAGCCATCGTCCGCGACCAGACCGAGGCGGAACTGGGCGATCTGCTGAATAACAGCCTGCTTCTCCTGGACTCCCGCCGCAAAGGCATCGAAGAGCAGCTCGGAGAACTCAAAGGGTTGCAGGGGAAAAATCAGGACGTGGTGGAACACATCATGGCCAAGATTTCGGGCGACAAGGACACCTTTGAACGGGGCTTGCAGCAGTTCCAGGCACTGCGCTCCGTCTATTCCCAGCAAAGCATCAAATTGTTCTCGCAGATCGGCATGGACATGCTGCGCAACGAAGTGCGCGATGCCCGCGAAGCCATGGTGAAAAGCCGCTTCACAAAAGGCATCAGGGATGCCATGACCGGCTTCTTCAAGCAGGTTGACCTCCGTCTGGAAGGTGCGAACAGCCAGATCGAGGAAATCAACAAGATGATGGAGGCCATGTACCGCAAGCTCAACCTGGAACACGGCATCAACCTGATCGCCATCCCGCCTTTCTCCATGTTGCGCTACCGCAAGGAAATACAGCGCCTGGAGGAGGCCTACGACCAGAAATTCAACACCTTCTACACCTTCCTGACCACCGAGCAATACACCCTGACCTCCCGCTTCTTCGAAACGCTGGCGAGCCGGGTCGTGCAGATGTTCGAAATCCTCAACAAGGATGTGGAAAACTGGTTGAAGGCAATCATGTCACCCATGGAAAGCCAAGTCAGGGAACACCAGATGCAGTTGCGCCGGCGGCTGGAAAGCGTGAAGCGCATCCACAAAGCGGCCGACACGCTGGATGACCGCATCGGCGAACTGGACCAGATGCATGCCGAGGTCGGCCGCCAGATCATCGAACTCAATGGAATCACATCCAACATCAACGCTGCCCTGTTGCCCATCGAGCAGCAAACGACGGCGCTCGCGGCTTGATCCAGGCACGACACAAAAAAACGCGGCCACGCCGCGTTTTTTTGTTGTACTTCCCAGAACAGGAAGCCGATTCGACGCTTATTTCCCTTCGGTCAGCTTCTCGTATTTAGCGTAAAGCTGATCCTTGTCTTCCACGTAATTCGGGTTTACGGGAATGCAATCCACCGGGCAGACCTCGCGGCACTGGGGCGTGTCGAAGTGGCCCACACATTCGGTACATTTGTTCGGGTCGATGATATAGATGTCCTCACCCTGAGTAATTGCCCCGTTGGGGCACTCCGGTTCGCACACATCGCAGTTGATGCACTCGTCTGTGATCATCAGAGCCATGGCATTTTCCTTTTCAGTTGTGATGAGCAAAACGGTCCGCGAGACGCTCGGCCACCAGGGGGTGCACGAACGGCCGTACGTCGCCCCCCAACCGCGCGATCTCGCGCACCATGCTGGCGGATACGAACATATGCTGTTCCGCCGGCGTGAGAAAAATCGTTTCCAGTTCCGGGTCCAGGCGGCGGTTCATGCCAGCCAGCTGGAACTCGTACTCGAAGTCCGAGACCGCGCGCAGGCCCCGCAACACCATGCGGGCGCCTTGCGATCGCACGAAGTCCACCAGCAGGCCGGAGAAGGGCACGACACGCACACCGGAAAGCTCGCCCAATACCCGTTGGGCAATCTCCACTCGCTCCTCCTGGCCGAAGAAAGGCTGTTTCGGGACATTGGTTGCCACTCCGACGACCACTTCGTCAAAGAGGTCAAGGGCTCGCCGCACCAGATCCTCATGTCCCCGTGTGAGCGGATCGAAGGTTCCCGGATAGACAATCACACGTTTCAAACTGGCTCCAGCAGACAGAAATGGGAGAGCCCCGCACGCCCCTGGCGCAATACGGCGTAACCATCTGGCAACAGGGGATGAGGAGATTCGGCGTAGATTTTACCGCCGGGATTCAGCCGTGTCGCCGCGGATTGCAGTGCGGAGCCGAGCAAATCCCTGTCGAAAGGCGGGTCAAGCAAGATCAGGTCGAAGCGCTCTCCATCCCCTTTCAGGTACACCAATGCATCTAATTGCCGGATCTCCACGCGCGGAGCAGGCAATGCACGGGCATGGGCGCGCAGGGTGGCGACTGCGCGGCCATCCTGCTCCAACATGAGAACTCGTGTCGCGCCCCGTGAAGCCGCTTCGAAACCCAGTGCCCCGCTACCGGCGAAGGCATCCAGGCAAGTCCAGCCTTCCAGATCCTGTCCCAGCCAGTTGAACAGTGTCTCCCGCACCCGGTCAGGCGTGGGACGCAAACCAGGCTGACTGGGAAAGTGCAGGATCCGGCTGCGGAATTCCCCACCGATGAGGCGTACCGAATTACTTTGTCTGGCCTTCAAGTTGTCCGCCAACAATCACGGTCATCATGGCTTCCGGCCGAACCCGTGCACGGAAGGCGCGCAGAATATCATCGCGGCTCACCGCAGCCACCTTGGCCGAATAGGTATCCAGCCAATCCAGGGGGAGATGGTAGAAACCGATCACGGCCAGGTACTCGAGTATCTTCTTGTTACTGTCAATGCGCAGCGGAAAGCCACCGATCAGGTTGTTTTTGGCCTGGGCCAGTTCCGCCTCGCTGGGGCCTTCCGCCAGATAACGGGCCAGTTCAGCCTTGGCCGTATCCACCGCTTCCCGCGTGGCATCGCGCCGGGTCTGGAGACCGATGCGGAACGGCCCCATCTGTTCCATGGGCATGAAATAGCTGTAGACGCTATAGGCCAAGCCCTTCTTCTGCCGGATGGACTCGGTCAGGCGGGAATCGAAACCGCCACCGCCAAGAATATAGTTACCCACATGCAAGGCAAAATAATCCGGATCCACCCGCCTCAGGCCCGGCAGGCCCATGAATAGATGGCTCTGGGTGGCGTGATGGGGAATGACTTTCTCAGCACCTTTCTCAATCATTGCGACAGGCGGGATTGGCAACGGCGCCATACCCTGGGGCAAATCGGCGGCCAGACTGGATGCCAATTGCTCGGCCTCCTGGCGGGAGATATTGCCCATCAGGGCAACCACCATGTTTTTCGCCCGGTAATGGGTGCGATGGAATGCCACCAGATCGTCCCGATTCAGCGTGCGAACAGTTTCGATCTCGCCACTTTCATCCAGTGCATAGGGGTGATCACCATACAGTGCGGCCTGGAACGCCTTCTCGCCGATGGTCTCCGGCTTGGTGTTGGCCTCCTCGATCCCGGCGATGATCCGGGCTTTTTCCCGCTCAATGATGGCCGCGTCGAAGCGGGGCGTGGAAAGAACGGCCGCCAGCAAGGCCATGGCCTGGTCCCGCTCGGCCTTGCCGGACAGCGTACGCACCAGGAAACCGGCCCGGTCTGCATCAAGGCGGCCTGACAACGAGGCCCCCACATCCGCCAGTTTCTCGGCGATGTCCCGCTCGGAATAAGGCCCGGCCCCCAAGCCCATAAGATGGCGGGTCAGGCCGGCCAGGCCGGATTTCTGCCTGCTGTCCCTGGCGCTGCCGGCCGAGAAATCCACACTAACGTCCAGCATGGGCAGGTCGTGGTTTTCCACGAAATAGACGCGGGCCCCCTGGGGCGTGGTCCAGTTCTGGATATTTAGGCCCGCCCAGGCCACGGGCGCAACCAGCAGCGCGAAGCACAAGACAAACAGGGATTTAACGGACATGGCCGGCTCCCATCAGGTTACGCTGGAATTCCGGTTTGCCTTCCGGCATGGGCAGCGGGTCCAGTACGGCCACTGTGAGACGCTCATCCACCAGATACTTGGCCGCCACGGCCTTGACCTGATCTGCGGTCACCGCCTTGAGCTTGGCGTAGCGGGTGTCCCGCGCCTTGTAATCCAGCCCCGCCGTGGTCCACTCGCCGATCTGCATGGCTTGGTAGAACAAGGAATCCTGCTGGAACACCTGGCCAGCCAGGACTTGGGCTTTCACCCGGTTGAGTTCGGCCTCGCTGACGCCATCCTTGACCAAACGAGCGATTTCCTCCTTCAACGCAGCTTCGACCACAGACACACTCTGCCCCTCCACCGGTGTGGCATCGGCGATAAACATGGCCGGCCCCCTGGAGATGGCGTCGAAGCCTGCGCCAACGTCGGTGGCGATCCGCTTCTCCCGCACCAGGGACTGGTTGAAGCGGGCAGAAGCATGTCCATCGAGTACCCCGGCCAGAATTTCCAGTGCGTAGGGTTCCCAATCTGCCTGGGGATCGTTCAACCGGGGCGCCTGCCAAGCCAGGGCCACCACCGGCTGTTTGGCCGGGGCCTTGACCGTTACCGCCTTCATACCGAGTTGTTCGGGCTCCCGCTGGGGTTTTCGTTCCGGCAGGGCATGGGCGGGAATGCCGCCGAAATACTGCGTGGCCCAAACCATGACCTGGGCCGGATCCACATCCCCAGCCACCACCAGAGTGGCATTGTTGGGCGCATACCAGCGTTCGTACCAGCGACGCGCATCGTCCACAGTCATGTTCTTCAGATCGTCCATCCAGCCGATCACCGGATGGCGGTACGGATGGGTCTGAAATGCCGTGGCCATGAGCGCCTCATAGAGCTTGGCCTGGGCGCTGTCCTCGGTGCGCATGCGCCGCTCTTCCATGACCACGTTGATTTCCTTGGCGAACTCCTCCGGGGCCAGGACCAGGTTGGCCATGCGGTCGGCTTCCAACTTGAGCGCCAACTCCAGCCGATCTTTCCGCAGGGTCTGGAAATAGGCCGTGTGGTCCCGGGAGGTGAAGGCGTTCTCCCGGCCGCCCGCGGCGGCGATGCGCTTGGAAAATTCGCCGGCGGGAACATCCTTCGTGCCCTTGAACATCATGTGCTCCAGCACATGG
>CAZEOR010000036.1:0-13141 GCA_964513695.1 uncultured Thiobacillus sp. | reverse complement strand
CCCCGCCAATCTGGACGACCTCGCCGCCTTTCTGAACAGCCTGGAACCGGATGAGCCGGTTCATTTCATCGGTCTGGGCAGCAACCTGCTGGTGCGGGACAGCGGCTTGCGCGGTACTGTCATACATCTGCATGGCGCCTTGCGCAACATTGCCATCGAACAGCGCCGCCAGAATGGCTGGTCCGGCCAGGACAGCGGCAAATTCGGCGTGGTCTACGCTGAAGCGGGCGTGGCCAGTCCCAAGGTGGCCCGTTTCGCGGCAACCCATGACATGGTCGGCGCCGAGTTCCTGGCCGGGATTCCAGGCACCGTGGGTGGCGCACTGGCGATGAACGCTGGTTGCTACGGCCACGACACCTGGGAATTCGTTTCCCAGGTACTCACCATCAATCGCCAGGGCCGGCTCGTCCGGCGAGGCCCCAAGGAGTTCCAGGTGAGTTATCGCCATGTCGCGCCACGCGAACCGCGCGACGAATGGTTCGTGGCGGCCTGGTTCATGTTCCCCAAGGGCGATGGCAGCCAGGCAAGGGAAGAGATCAAGCGGCTGCTGGAAAAGCGCATCGCCAGCCAGCCGTTGAATCTGCCCAATGCCGGTTCCGTGTTCCGCAATCCCCCCGGCGACTTCGCAGCGCGCCTGATCGAATCCTGTGGCCTGAAAGGTGCCCGTGTCGGTGGTGCCCAGGTTTCGGAAAAACACGCCAATTTCATCGTCAACACCGGCACGGCCACGGCCACCGATATCGAATCCCTGATCGAAGACGTGCGGATGCGGGTCGCGGAGAAAAACGGCGTGGAACTGATTAGAGAAGTGAGGATCCTCGGTGACAAGGTCTGATTTCGATCCCGCCGCATTCGGCAAGGTGGCCGTGCTGTTCGGCGGCAACTCGGCGGAGCGGGAAATCTCCCAAAAGAGCGGTAACGCTGTGCTGGCGGCCCTGAGGAGCCGGGGCGTGGACGCCCACCCCTTCGACCCTGCGGAACGCCCATTGTCCGATCTGAAGGCCGAGGGCTTCGCCCGGGCCTTCCTGATCCTGCACGGCCGCGGCGGCGAGGACGGCACGGCCCAGGGCGCCCTGGAACTGCTCGGCATCCCCTATACCGGCAGCGGAGTCATGGCCTCGGCGGTGGGCATGGACAAGTGGCGTACCAAGCTGCTCTGGCGCGGCGCCGGCCTGCCCGTGCCGGACTACGCCCTGCTCACCTCTGACAGCGATTTCGCCGCCGTGGAACGCCAACTTGGTCTGCCCCTGTTCGTAAAGCCGGCCAATGAAGGCTCCAGCGTGGGCATCACCAAGGTCAAAGCACCGGGCACCCTGGTGGACGCCTATCGGGAAGCCGCCAGACACGACTCTCTGGTGCTGGCCGAACGTTACCTGGGTGGCGGCGAATTCACCGTGGGCATGTTGGGCGATGGCGACAAACTGCGCGCCCTGCCGGTGGTGAAGATCGTGCCGGCCACGGAGTTCTACGACTACGAAGCCAAGTATTTCCGCGACGACACCCGCTACTTCTGTCCCAGCGGCCTGCCGCCGGAAAAGGAAGCGGAAATGCAGGCATTGGCCAAGCAAGCCTTCATGGTTCTGGGCTGTCGCGGCTGGGGCCGTGTGGATGTGCTCATGGATACGGATGGTGCGCCCTATTTGCTGGAGATCAACACTGCTCCGGGCATGACCGACCACAGCCTGGTACCCATGGCGGCACGCACGGCGGGTATCGAGTTTCCCGAACTCTGCGTGAAAGTACTGGAGCTGGCCCATGTGGGATAACCCGGACGCCCTTAACCGGCTGACCCGCCTGATCCTGACGGCCACCCTGCTATTCACTCTGTGGACGGCTGGCCGTGCGGCCCTGGAAACCTGGTTCCCGTTCCGCCAGATCACCGTGAGCGGTGCGGACCATCCGGAAACACGGCAGGCGGTACGCGCCCTGGCATCCCGACTGTCAGGCGGATTTTTTTCCATGGATCTGCAAGGCGTACATGCCGCATTCGAAAAGCTGCCCTGGGTGCGCCATGCCGACGTACGGCGGCTCTGGCCCGGTCGTCTGATGGTTCATCTGGAAGAACATCGCGCCGCCGCTGCCTGGAATGACCGGGCACTGCTGGATATCCACGGCGCCGTATTCGAAGGCGTCGCCTGGCGCGGCATGCCCCATTTCTATGCACCGGATGGCATGGAACGGGAAGTGGCGCGAAGGTACGGCGAATTCGCTCGGATCATTGATCCTCTCGGCATGCGAGTGGAACAACTGGTAGTCAGCGCGCGCCAGTCCTGGCGGGTCAGGCTCACTGGCGGCATCAGCGTGGAACTGGGCCGGGAAAAGCTCAATGAGCGCCTTGCCCGCTTCGCCCGGTTTTATCCGAAAGCCTTGGCGGCAGTGGGTTCCATACCCCGGGTCGACATGCGCTACCCCAATGGTTTCGCCGGAGAGGTCCACCCGAAAGCCGGGGAAAAAGTTGAAGCAAAGCGGGCAAAGCAGGCATGAAAAAGATGAATGAAAGCAAAGACCTGATCGTCGGCCTCGACATCGGCACATCTAAGATCGTCGCGCTGGTTGCCGAGGCCACGCCGGAAGGCAGCCTCAACATCATCGGCATGGGCCAGTCACCCTCCCGCGGCCTCAAGAAAGGCGTAGTGGTGAATATCGAGGCCACCGTCTCTGCCATCCAGCGCGCGCTGGAAGAGGCCGAACTGATGGCCAACTGCAAGATCACCCATGTCTATACCGGCATCGCCGGCAGTCACATCAAGGCACAGAATTCCAGCGGCATGCTGCCGATAAGGGACCGGGAAGTCTCCCAAGCAGATGTGGACCGGGTCATCGAAATCGCACGGGCTCTGAACATTCCGGCCGACCAGCAGGTGCTTCATGTGCTGCCTCAGGAATTCATCATCGACGGCCAGGATGGCGTGCGCGAACCTCTGGGCATGTCCGGCGTGCGCCTGGAGGTGAAGGTGCATATCGTCACCGGCGCCGTCTCCGCCGCCCAGAATATCGTGAAATGCGTTCGTCGCTGCGGCCTGGAAGTTAAGGATCTGGTACTGCAACCCCTTGCTTCCAGCTACGCGGTACTGAACGACGACGAGAAGGACCTGGGCGTGTGCATCGTCGATATCGGTGGCGGCACCACAGATATTGCCGTGTTTACCCGGGGCGCCATCCAGCACGTGGCGGTGATCCCCATCGCCGGCGACCAGATCACCAACGACATCGCCATGACCCTGCGCACCCCGACCCGGGAAGCCGAGGACCTGAAGATCCAGCACGGCATCGCCCTGCGCCAGTTGGCCGACCCCAAGGAAATGATCGAGGTGCCCGGCATCGGCGAGCGGGGCCCGCGCATGCTGTCCAAGCAGCTCCTGTCCGAGGTGATCGAACCCCGGGTGGAAGAACTGTTCAGCCTGGTCCAGGCGGAACTGCGCCGTTCCGGATTCGAGGAGCAGATTTCCTCCGGCCTCGTGCTCACGGGCGGTTCCAGCCTGATGCGGGGCATGGTGGAACTGGCTGAGGAGGTGTTCCACATGCCGGTGCGCATCGGCGTGCCGGAATACATCGGCGGCTTCTCCGAGCGGGTGCGCAATCCCCGCTTCGCCACCGGCGTCGGCCTGCTCCTGGCCGGCCTGGAGAAACACGAAATCGACGAGGCCGCCCGTATCCAGGGGGCCAGTTTCAAACAGATCCTGGAAAGGATGAAGACATGGTTTCAACAGAATTTTTGAATCGCCGGCATGCAGCCGGTGTGGTTTGTTTCTTTAGCGCGCGCGTAACCGTAGGAGGGATGAAAGATGCTATTTGAACTGGAAGACATGCAGGCTCAGGAAGCCGTGATCAAGGTCATCGGCGTGGGTGGATGCGGCGGCAACGCTGTGGATCACATGATCAATCAAGGCATGGAGGGGGTGGAGTTCATCGCCATCAACACCGATGCCCAGGCATTGAAACGCAACAAGGCATCGATCCAATTGCAGATCGGCAATTCGGCCACCAAGGGACTGGGCGCTGGCGGCAAATGGGAAGTGGGCCGCGAAGCCGCATTGGAAGACCGTGAACGCATCGCCGAAATGATTGACGGCGCCGACATGCTCTTCATAGCCGCCGGCATGGGCGGCGGTACCGGCACCGGCGCCGCGCCGGTGGTTGCGGAAGTCGCGAAGGATCTGGGTATCCTGGCGGTGGCCGTGGTGACCAAGCCATTCATGTTTGAAGGCAAGCGCATGCGCTCGGCGGAAACCGGCCTCAAGTCGCTGTCCGAGCATGTGGACAGCCTGATCGTCATCCCCAACGAGAAGCTGATTCAGGTGTTGGGCGCCAAGACCAAGCTCACCGAGGCCTTCGTGGCGGCCAATGAAGTGCTGCACAACGCGGTGTCCGGCATCGCCGAGATCATCAGCAATCCGGGCATGATCAACGTGGACTTCGCCGACGTGAAAACCGTCATGAGCGAGGTCGGCATGGCCATGATGGGTTCCGCCGCCGCCACCGGAGAGGATCGCGCGCGCCTCGCCGCCGAGGCCGCCGTCGCCAGTCCCCTACTGGAGAACGTGGACCTGAAGGGTGCCCGCGGTGTCCTGGTGAACATCACTGCCAACGATAGTCTGACCCTGGAGGAGTACTACGAGGTCATGAATACCATCCAGGGCTTTGCCGCCGAGGAAGCCACCGTGATCGTCGGCACCTCCTTCGATGAAGGCATGGAAGACAGTCTGCGGGTCACCATGGTGGCCACGGGCCTGGGCAACCCGGTTCGCAATCAGGCACCCAAACCGATCATGAAGATCGTGGAGCCAGTTACTGTTGCGGCCACCGGCACGGATGGCATGCCGGTCTATGGGACGGGCTACGATCCATCACGCGACTACGACATGCCCACGAGCATCCGCCAGAATGCCCGGCGTAGCAGTCAGGCGGCAGTGGAATTGGCCCAATCGGCCGGAATAGACACACTCGATATTCCGGCATTCCTGCGCAAGCAGGCCGATTGAGCGGTTCGGCACCACCTGTCGGCGTTCGGTATCCTGGGCATGTCGGGCGGCGTCGCGCCGCCGGCCTGACTCGCATTCGCCACACTGGACGCAGTACATGACCGGGGAACTGTCCCGGGCGGGCACCCCTCCTACCCGCCCGGGATAGAATTTCTCCAGTTCATCAAGGTGTTACAGACATGATCCGGCAGCGGACCGTCAAATCCCTAATACGTGCCACGGGTGTCGGCCTGCATACGGGCGCACGGGTGAATCTCACCTTGAGGCCTGCGCCTGCGGATACCGGTATCGTCTTCCGCCGCACTGACTTGCCAGAGCCGCGCGATTTTACCGTGGCTCCCGATTTGGTTACCGATACTCGGCTTTGTTCTGCCCTGGAAGGTAACGGCGCCAAGGTGGCAACGGTCGAACATCTGATGTCAGCCCTCGCGGGACTCGGTATCGACAATCTGTTCATCGACCTGGATGGTCCTGAAGTGCCAATCCTGGATGGTTCCGCCGCACCCTTTGTCTATCTGCTTCAATCAGCGGGCATAGAGACTCTGAACGCCGCCAAGCGCTTCATCCGGGTCAAGAAAACCGTGCGTGTGGAAGAGGGTGACAAATGGGCCGAGTTTTCCCCCCATGAGGGTTACACCCTCACTTTCCGCATCGATTTCGATCATCCGGTATTTCGGCAGTCGGCTAAGGAAATGCATATCGATCTGGCAAAACAGTCCTACGCACGGGAAGTCAGCCGCGCCCGTACCTTCGGCTTCATGAACGAAGTGGAATACCTGCGCAGCAATGGTCTTGCCTTGGGCGGCACTTTGGACAACGCCATCGTCATGGACGAATTCCGTGTGCTTAACAGCGATGGGCTCCGTTATTCCGATGAATTCGTCAAACACAAGGTGCTAGATGCGGTGGGTGATCTCTATCTGACCGGCCACCCAATTCTGGGAGCCTTCACCGCCTGCAAATCCGGCCATGGGCTCAACAACCGGTTACTGCGCGCCTTGATGGAAGATTCCAGCGCTTGGGAGTGGGCCGTGTTCCTGAACGACGCAAGCACCCCCAGCGACCTGCTCAATCTTTACCCTCTGCCAGCCGGATGCTAGCCCTTCGGCTGCTTCTGGTTTTCATCGGAATCCTGATCGTGATCAGTCTGCTCGGCCACACATTTAACCGTGATCCACGCTGGCTTCGATTCGCAGGGATGAGCCTTAAAACTGGTTTGGCTCTGATTGTCCTTCTTATGCTGGTCTATCTGGTGGAAAGGCTCGTGCTGGTTCTATGAATTGAAAAGGGACAGGCATCTATGACGTCTGTCCCTTTTCATTGAAGCAAATCCGGGCTAGCGGATGCTTCCCAAGTGTTCATCTAGGATGCGCGGGGTCAGAAAGATCAGCATCTCGGATTTGTCGTCACTTTTGTTTGACGTTTTAAATAGATTACCCAGTACCGGCAGGTCACCCAGGAATGGCACCTTAGTACTGTCATTTCTCAAGGTTTGTTCAAAAATACCGCCCAAGATGGCCGTCTCGCCATTATTCACCCGTACTTGTGTTTTGACGCGTTTCACATTAATTGCCGGTCCCGCATCGGTAGTTGCACCCTGTGCATCCTTTTGCACTTCAACATTAAGAATAATGGAATCATTGTTCAAAACTTGCGGAGCAACCAGCAAACACAGCAAAGCGTCCTTGAAGGATGTCTGGGTACCTGAGTTACTGACCGTCTGATAGGGGATTTGAGTGCCTTGCAAGATGACCGCTGGGCGCAGATTGGTGGTTACTACTCGCGGGTTCGAAACGATCTTGCCGCGCTTATCCGCTTCCAAGGCCTGTAGTTCCAGGGAAAGCATTGTGTTCGCGGCAGCGTTCAAAATAGTGAATCCCAATGAGGATTTGGCATTGGCATTGGTATTTGGCAAATTGACGTTGGTGGACGAAATACCGGATGCACTGGTGCCCGTGACAAGGCTGGCTGAATGTGCAGCCGTATCCGAAATGCCGAGTTTTGCCCCATCCAGTCGACCATAGGAACTGATTCCAAGCTTTGCGCCCAAATCCCGGCTAAAAGTATCGTCAGCCAATACGATCCGCGCCTCGATCATGACTTGCTTGGTAGGCAAATCCACACTCTTCAATACGCTTTCAACAGCTGTGTGACGATCCAAGGTATCCGTGATCACCAGCGTATTGGTGGTCAGATCATGAGACGCACCGCCTCTATCCGAAAGCACACGATTAACGTGAGTGGATGTCGAGCGCCCGCCCCCTTGTCCACTGGTGGTTGTACTTGATCCACTGGTACTACCCGCAGCTGTGGTTTCCGCCTTGATACCTGCTGCGCTGGGAGTACAGGTGGCAGTTTCCTGATTTCCAGTCAAAGAACGCGAGTCACCAGACACGACAGCCATCGCTTCATCAGCCCGGATATAGTTCAGTGCATAACTGCGTGTGACAAGTGGTTCCAGCTCAGCAATGGATTTTTTCGCCTCCAACTCCAGCTTTTCCTTGGCAGCGAGTTCGTCGCGCGGCGCTACCCAGATCACACTGCCGCTGGCCCGTTTGTCGAGACCTTTTGCACGTAGGATGATGTCGAGGGCCTGGTCCCAGGGGACATCCTTGAGACGCAAGGTAACATTTCCGGACACGGTATCGCTCGCAATAATGTTGAGTCCGGTAAAGTCGGCAATCACCTGTAAAACTGCGCGCACCTCCACATTCTGAAAATTGAGTGTAAGTTTCTCGCCCGTGTAGAGGGGTTTATCCGTCTTTGCCAGTTGAGGGTCATCAAGGGAGCGAACTTCCATGATGAATTGGTTACCCGTCTGGTATGCGGAGTAATCCCATTTACCCTTGGGCGTGACTAACATCCTGGTGTTTTTACCCTGCTCGAAAATTTCCACCGACTGGGTGGGCGTGGAGAAATCCGAAACATCCAAGCGGCGCTGCAACGGAGTGGGCAATGAGGTGTTAAGGAAATCCACCTGAATAGCTCGACCTTTCTGCTGGATATCAATACCAACACCTGGATCGGACAAGCTGACAGCGATTCGACCTTCACCATTCTTGCCACGGTGGAAATCCACATCACGTATGCCATGGTCGCGTTGTTTGCCAGTTTCGGCGAAGCGAGCAGGTGCAACTGAAGTATTGGCGGCAGATTGTTTGTCTGTGGTCTGCAAAACAGCCAATAAAACATTCTTGTCTTTGCGTAGTTCGTGACTGGCCGGACCGGTGAGATTGAACACGATACGGGTGCGTTCACCGGCCTGGACAACCTGATAGTTCTTGATGGCGCCCAGGTTCAGGTTTTCCTGTACACGCCCCAACCTGTTGCTGGTATTGGGAAAATCCAGGACCAATCGATGAGGATTGCTGGTCGTGAAGGAAACCGGCATGTTGTCGAGAGATTCTTTGAGAACAATCTTGATCACTTGGCTTTCATTCTGTCCCTCGGCCACGGAAACAGTATTGAGCGTGTTTTGTGCCGCCATCGCGGGAACTGAGGACACCCATGCCACGAAAGCCAATAAGGCTTGCCAGCGCGGCAGCTTGTGTATGTTCGGTCGCGTTGCATTCATCGCCATTACTCCTGAAGGGCCAGCGTGGCCTTGGTTTCGGTCCAGTCGCCGGCGCCATCCTGGACGGTTTCCCTGATTTCGATGCTCGCGTCGCGAATCGCGATAACGAGTCCAAAATTCTGCCCCAAATGCTCACCTTTTTTGATTCGATACAGGGTGTTTTCCGGGGTACGTACCAGCGCATAAATCTGACCACCCTTTGTCATCGTTCCCACCATGCGCAAACCATCGAGCGCGTACTGTTCAAGTGGCTCTTTGGGGCGCGTCAAATCCGGCTGGAAGGCACCTCCCCCTTTCGAAGGTTTTAGGCTGCGCGGTCGAAATGGGTCCGGCAGATCACGGGATTCATAGTTAAATGCATCCTGGGGCTTAACCGGTGGGAGCGGCTCCAATGCCTGCTGTCCCCCAGCCCCAGCCTGGGCCATGAACGCCCGCAGATCCGAGAATTCGTCCTGAGAGCAGGCCGTTAGAAGCAAGAGCGGGAATAGCCAAGCACATTTCATTTTTTTCCAGCCCCCAGTTTTTGCTTCTTAGCAGCAGCCAGCTCGTTTTCGTCCAGATAACGGTAAGTCTGGATGCGAGCTTCCATGGTCAGGGAGGAATCTTTAGTCGGGCTCAGAATAATGTCGTGCAGTGATACGATCCGGGGGAGCTTGGCCAGATCATTCACGAAACCGCCAATGTCGTGGTAGTTGCCTACGACTTTGATGGATACAGGCAGTGTTGCATAGAAGTCGGCCAAGGTTTCCCCACCTGGACGGAACAATTCGAACTCCAAACCCCGGCCTACTCCAACCTGATTGATATCAGTCAGCAAGGCATCCATTTGGGAACGATCAGGCAACTGCCTCAACAGTGAGTCCAATGATTGCTCAATTTCTGACAGCCGACGCTTGTAAGCATCATAGTGATAGGCTTGCCCCTTTTTGACGGAAAAACTGTCACGTAGGGATTGCTCTTCGCGTTTGGCAGCGTCAAGCCCGCGCATCGCGTCTGACCACACCAAGAACCACCCAGCCAACAGGATCGCCGCGAACAACAGGGCAAGGATCAGTGCGCGCACAGGTGCTGGCGCGCTGACGATATCCTTGATATCCAAGTTATTGAGGTCAGAGAAATTCATGGCTTACCACCCTTGGCCTTGTTGGTCTCGGCCTTGGCCTGCTTGGTCAATTTCACGTTCAAACTGAATTCATTGACACGCAGTGCACCCACTAGAGCTGACTTGACCTCTACTAGCACCGGCTCTTCGAACAAAGCCGTCTCCTCCAGCGCCCTCATTAGAGAAGAGACTCGGGCGCTGGACTGGGCATATCCGGACAGTGCAATTGTATCCCCGGTTTGCCTGACGTTCTTCAGGTACAAGCCATCAGGTAGCCTTCTAGCCAATTCATCGAACAAGTGAACCGCTTCACCCCTGTTGGATTGCAGGGATTCCACCACGTCTTTCCTTGCCAACAAATCCT
This sequence comes from uncultured Thiobacillus sp., assembly GCA_964513695.1. GTDB lineage: Bacteria > Pseudomonadota > Gammaproteobacteria > Burkholderiales > Thiobacillaceae > PFJX01. The sequence continues at coordinate 3,119 of CAZEOR010000036.1, read as the reverse complement.
GGGTCTTTTCCTTGAGTTGGCGAATTTCGGTGATTTGCTTGTCCAGCTTGGCGATTTCATCTTTCAGAAATGCATTGCGTCGTTCTTGGCTGGACTTGGCATTCATGATGGCCGCCTGCCCCAACGCGACCACGACCAAACCGATGCCGAGCACAGTCGCCGCAAGGACTGCGAGCCATCGCTGCTGGCGTGCCCGCTTGAGCTGCCGGTGGGGGAGGAGATTGATGCGGATCGGCGTCATACTGGATCAAATCTGCGCAAAGCGAGGCCACAGACCACGAACAAGGACGGCGCCTCAGATGCCAGCTGGCGCGCCTTGACATGACTGGATACCGCCATCTTTGAGAAAGGGTTGGCGATCAGCGTGCTGGTCTGCATCTTACTGTGGACTACATCATCCAACCCTGGAATCGCGGCGCATCCACCTGCAAGAAGTATGTGATCAACGCGCTGGAATGACGTCGCTGAAAAAAACAGTTGCAATGCTCGGCCGATTTCCTGTGCCACAGAATCCAGGAATGGCTGCAAGACCTCGGATTCATAACTGTCCGGCAGTAGACCTTTGCGCTTGGCATCTTCCGCCTCTTCCACAGGCAAATCAAAACGCCGGCTGATCTCATTGGTAAGCGTATTGCCACCCAGAGCATGCTCGCGCTGATATACCGTCTGATTGTCGTTGAGAACATTCACATGAGTCGAGTTGGCGCCAATATCGACGATTGCAATGATTTGACCCTTGCCATTCTCAGGCAGCTGAAAGGCCATTTGCTCGTATGCCGTCAGGGTGGCGAAGGCATCCACATCCATGATTAATGTCTTAAGACCTACTGCCTCAGCCAAGGCGACCCGTTCTTCAACCCGCTCGCGTCGAGCCAGCACCAATAAGGCATCGTTTTCCTGTGGATTCTTTGCGTTTGGACCGAGTATCTGATAGTCAAGACTCACATCTCCCAAAGGGAAAGAAGCTACTTGGTTCGCCTCGGCGGTTACTTGGGTATCGATTTCCGCATCACTTGCCGCCCCTGGCAGCATGATCCGTTTCGTGATGACCGAAGATGCGGGCAGTGCCATGGCCACATCCCTTGTCTTCGTGTCGAGCAGCTTCCATGCCTCCCGCATGGCCGCTTCGACAATCTCCGTCTTGGCGATAGCCCCCTCCTGAACGGCATCTTTGGGCAAGGGTGCGATTGCGTAGCGCTCAACGCGCCGCATCCCCTTGCCGCTATCGGCCAGCTCAAGCATTTTCACAGCCGATGAGCTAACATCAACCCCAATCAGCGGTCGCGAACCTTGGCCAAAAAGTGCGAATCTCAAACAGATTCCCCTTCCATACGCCCAGTTTAGGCGTTTATTTAATAATCTGGATTAAATCCTAGCAACAACTCATTAATCTTTACAACATTTTTCCCGATTATTCCATCCATCATCACCAATCCAAAATGACTCGCTGGTGGCAATACCTGTTGACCACGCTCGCTGGGCTGGCCGTTGCGACAACCGCCGTGGTAGCTCTGGCCGCAGCGATGATCTATCCCAATCTCCCTAGTCTGGAGACGCTGACTGATTATCGTCCCAAACAGCCCATGCGCATCTTTACGGAAGATGGTGCTCTTATCGGCGAATTCGGCGAAGAGCGCAGGGCAGTCGTGCGATTAAAAGACACACCGAAATTCCTGCGGCAAGCCATTCTCGCCGCTGAAGACGAACGCTTCTATCAACACGGTGGAGTCGATACCCTTGGGGTTCTGCGTGCAGCGCTCTCGAATGTTCTTTCCGGGGGCGCAAAGGAAGGCGCATCCACCATCACCATGCAAGTCGCGCGGAATTTTTTTCTGAGTACAGAGAAAACCTTCGCCCGAAAGATCAATGAAGCCCTGCTGGCCATCAAGATCGAGCATGCCTTATCCAAGGACGAGATTCTCGAGCTTTACATCAACCACATATTTCTTGGACAACGGGCTTACGGTTTTGCCGCCGCCTCCCAAATCTATTTCGGGAAGCCCCTCGATAAGATCAACATTGCTGAAGCAGCCATGCTGGCTGGCCTGCCCAAAGCACCGTCCGCCTACAACCCCGTGGTCAATCCAGCTCGAGCCAAGACACGACAGATCTATGTTCTTGGAAGAATGAAGAGCCTCCGTTTCATCTCCGACACGGAGTACATGCAGGCAAAAGACCAGAGGTTGCCAGTGAAGTATTCCCCCCAGAGTTTTGAGGCGGAGGCTCATCATCTAGCCGAACTGGTTCGGCTGCGCATGTTCCAGAAATATGGTGATGCCATCTACACAAGTGGCATGAAGGTCTACACAACACTCCGGGTCATCGATCAAAAAGCCGCCATGAGCGGGGTACGACTGGGAATTCTCGAATTTCACCGCCGGCGCGGCTATGTCGGCCCCGAAGGCCAGGTTAAGCTTCCCCAGGATGCGAAGGAAGCAGACAAGACAATTGAAAACACGCTTCTGGATAGAGAAGAGTCAAACGGTTTTCTCCCGGGAGTCGTACTCGCTGTAGATAAAAACCGCATCAGAGTTCGCCTGCGCAGCGCTGAAGACATAGACCTGGGACTTAGTGAAATTAAATTTGCTGAGCGTTTCCTGTCCACGAAGCTTGCGCCGGAAAAACGCCTGGGACGAGGCAGCATTGTTCGTGTGGCGCGTGCCGACGCATCAGCACCATGGCAACTGACCTATCTTCCGCAAGTCGAAGTCGCCTTTGTCGCACTCGATCCAGCGAATGGTGCGGTCCGCGCCATGGTGGGCGGCTTCGACTTCTCTCGAAATCAATTCAACCATGTAACTCAGGCTTGGCGTCAAGCGGGGTCAAGCTTCAAGCCATTCGTCTATTCCGCAGCGCTGGAGCGAGGGATCACGCCAGCTAGCGTATTCGATGACGCCCCCATCGCCGTGGACCCAGCGGAAACCGGTGGCGTGGCCTGGGAGCCGAAGAATTATGACGGAACCATGGAAGGCCCCATGACACTCCGCGCTGCGCTGGCAAAATCGAAAAATCTGGTCTCTATCCGAGTTTTGCAAGCTGCAGGCGTGCAATTCGCCCATGAACATGTAGCGAAATTCGGTTTCGATATGAGCCGCATACCGCCTTACATGACCATGGCG
>CAZEOR010000035.1:0-13474 GCA_964513695.1 uncultured Thiobacillus sp. | reverse complement strand
CGCATCATCGACGTGAATTCCGCGGTGCGCGTGCCGGAGGATGCGGCGGCCGCGGAGGTCGCCAGGGAGCGCCTCTGGATGAGCACCCTCAACGCCCTGTCCTCTTACCAGATGTATCGCCAGCATGTGGGCGTGCACGTGGCCGGGCCGGCGGTGGTGCGCTTCCTGCTGGCGGACCCCCATTTCCCCCGCACCGTGCGCCATTGCCTGGGCGAAATCGAAAACTGCCTGTGCGATCTGGTGAACTACGAAGCCCCGTTGCAGGTGGCCCGGCACGCCTGGAAACGGCTGGAAACCATGCACTTCGACAATCTCACGGCGGAATCCCTGCACGAAAACCTGGACCAGATGCAGAAGGATCTGGCGGAACTGCACACCGCGATTTCCCGGCAGTACTTTTATCTGCATCACCAAAGCGGTTTGCCGGAACAGACGCAGACCCAGTGATCCGTTTCCTGTTGCCCTCTCCCGCGCTGCCGCGCACCCTTCCCCCGCTTCCGGGGCAGGGGTTGGGGGAGAGGCAAATCGCCCTTATTCCCGCCATACGGACTTCCCCATGATGCCTCCCTCTCTCGACTTTCCCCGCTACGGCGACAAGCAGAATTCCGATTTCTTCGAGGAATACCTGGTGCAACTGCTGGAGGAACGCGACCGCTGCGGCCTCTCCAACATGATCCGGCAGATCGACGCCCTCATGATCACCGTGGAGCCCGGCCACTCCATCGCCTACGTCGGCGAGCTGTGCCTGATGACGCCCTACCACTATTTGGTGACCCTGGAATCGGAAAGCCATTTCACCCATGTCCTGCGCATCGATATGAGCGCCCCGGACGTGCTGGTGCGGGAGGTGAAGGACCCCAACACGCGCGGCATCTTCCGCAGCCTGAACGAGGTCTATCCCATCGGCGCCCAGAAGCCCAACTCCCGCTATATGGGCGAAGTGTTCCGGGTCGCCAGCCTGCACGACGTGGTGGAGTTGCAGAAATCCCGCGACATCCGCTTCTTCAACCAGGATCAGATTCGCAAGCTGGAGCTGCCGGGCAGCATGGCCGTGGTGAAGCCGAGTCCCTATACCCACAACATCGTCGGCTACTGGGAAAGGCCGGAAGAGCATATCCGCGTCTATCCCCTTGGCCTGTCCAGCATACGGCCCGACGTGCAGGCCGCCTACGAGGCCGCCAAGGAAACCCAGGAGACACTGGGCCTGGACAAGCTGCTGCTGCCCATCGACCACCTGGCCACCCGCATCTACAGCCAGAACCGGGAAGCGGCCATCCTGGAATACCTTACGCTCACCAGCTACTACTACTGGGGCTCCTACGACATCGCCGACCAGAACTCGTCCACCAACGTCACCAAGAGCATCCACCACGCCAACGAACTGGAAAGCCCGGCCAAGGTCTTCACCGCGGCCAATCACCCGTATTTCGTCAATCACCTTTTGCAGTTGCCCTCCCCCACCGAGGCTTTCGTGCGCAACTACGGCCCGCGCCTGCACCATCTGGCGGTGGCGGTGAGCGACGGCAAGACCGGCGGCAAGGCCAACATCGACTACGTGGTGGACGCCCTGCGCGACTGCGGCCAGAACTTCCTGCTGGACGTGATCGGCAGCGAGGAGGAAGGCCTCAAGCAGATCTTCTCCAGTGCCTCGGAATACTCCAGCCTGATCATCGAATACGTGCAGCGCTTCGGCGACTTCCAGGGCTTCTTCACCAAGGGCAACGTGGCCCGCCTGACCCACGCCGCCGGCGTTGAGGAAGGCCTGCGCGCCATGGACGAAGCGGCGCGCAAGGCGGATGCCACAGCCTGACGCGGCGGGTTCCCGTGGAACCGATCGACGGCAACAGCCCGCCCAGCATGGATAACCGGCTGGAAAACCTCCTGGAGGCGCGCGGACTGCTCGACAAGAACCGGCTGTTGGCCACCCTGCTGAGCAACATGGTGGGCATGATCTACCGCTGTCGAGTGGATGAGACCTGGACCATGGAGTTCGTCAGCGAAGGATGTCTGGAACTCACCGGCTACCTGCCAGAGGATCTGATTTTCAACGCCCGCATCGACTACGAAACGATTTCCCATCCCGACGACCGGGAACGCATCCGGCACACCATCCTGGACGAATTGGCCCGGAACAGCCGTTTCGATATCGAGTACCGCATCATCCATGCCGATGGCGGTGCGCGCTGGGTCTGGGAAAGGGGTGTCGCCGTGCTGGGCGCCGATGGCCGACTGGTCGCCATCGAGGGCTTCATCCAGGACATCACCCAACGGCGCGCGGCCGAGGATGCACTGCGGGAAACCGAACGGCGCTACCGCAGCATCTTCGAGCACGCCACCGAGGGTATCTTCCAGTCCAGTCCGGACGGCGGCTATCTCACCGCCAACCCTGCCCTGGCCGCCATCTACGGCTATGCAACGGCAGAGGAACTGATCGCCGGACTCAGTGACATCCAGCACCAGCTCTATGTGGACCCGGATCGGCGCAGGGAATTCGTGCGGCTGATGCGCGAATACGGCTACACGCGCAATTTCGAATCCGCCGTGTTCCGGCGCGATGGCGCCGTCATCTGGATTTCCGAGAACGCACGGGCCGTGCGCGATGAGCAAGGTCAGGTCCAGTTCTACGAGGGCACCGTGGTGGAGATCACGGAGCGCAAGCGCTACCAGGAGGAACTGGAATACCAGGCCAGCCACGACAGCCTGACCGGCCTGCCCAACCGCTCTCTGCTGGTGGACCGCCTGACCCAGACCCTGCACGCCGCCCGCCGCGATCAGCGCGTGGTGGCCGTGGTGTTCGTCGACCTGGACCACTTCAAGCTGATCAACGACAGCCTGGGCCATCACGTTGGCGACCGCCTGCTGCTGGACATGGCCGGCCGCCTGCGCGCCTGCCTGCGCGGCGAGGACACCGTGGCGCGCCACGGCGGCGACGAATTCGTCCTGATCCTGGCCGACCAGGCCGACGAGGCCGGCGTCTCCGTCATCCTGCGCCGCCTGCTGGACAGCATTTCCCAGCCCTGGGCGGCGGAGCACGGCGAATACAGCATCAGTTGCAGCATCGGCGTGAGCCTGTTCCCGCGCGACGGGGAATCCGCCGAGCAGTTGCTGAAATGCGCCGACGCGGCCATGTACAAGGCCAAGGACATCGGCCGCAACACCTTCCATTTCTTCACACCGGAACTGGACGCGGCAGTCAGCGACCATCTGGAAGTGGCCAACAACCTGCGCCGAGCCCTGGAGCGGGATGAGTTCCTGCTCCACTACCAGCCCCGGGTGGACATCGCCAGCGGACGCATCGTCGGCGCCGAGGCGCTGATCCGCTGGAACCGCACGGGAATCGGCCTGACGCCACCGGCCAGATTCATCCCGGTGGCGGAGGAAACCGGCCTCATCATTCCCATCGGTGAATGGGCCTTGCGCGAGGCCTGCGCCCAGAACCTGCGTTGGCAGACTCTGGGCCTGCCGCCCTTGGTGATCTCCGTGAACCTGTCGCCAATCCAATTCCGCCGCACCGGACTGGTCCGTCAGGTCGCCGAGGTGCTGAAGGAAACCGGCCTGGATGGCCGCTGGCTGGAGTTGGAGCTGACCGAGTCCTTCATCATGCAGGACGCAGAGCGCATCAACACAGCCATGGGCGAGCTGAAAGCGCTGGGCGTGGAAATCGCCGTGGACGATTTCGGCACCGGCTATTCCAGCCTGAGCTACCTCAAGCGCTTCCCGGTGGACCGGCTCAAGATCGACAAGAGCTTCGTCCAGGATGTCACCCACGATCCCGACGACGCCGCCATCGCCCGCGCCATCATCAACCTGGGCCACAGCCTCAACCTGCGCGTGGTGGCGGAAGGCGTGGAAACCCAGGACCAGATGGACTTCGTGCGCAGCCACGGCTGTGACGAAATTCAGGGTTACCTGTTCAGCAGGCCGTTAGCGGCTGCGGAGTTCGAGGCGCTGCTGCGGGCACACACGGCTTGATTCCAGCTTGACCCTGTCCGCCGTCGCGTGGAAAGTCGGCCCATGCTCAAAGCAGCCAACCATCCCTTCCGCGCCCTGAAATCCCGCGATTTCCGGCTCTATTTCGCCGGCCAGCTCATCTCCCTTGCCGGAACCTGGATGCAGCAGATCGCCATGGGCTGGCTCACCTACCGGCTAACCGATTCGGTCCTGGCTCTTGGCCTGCTCGGCTTCGCCAGCCAATTGCCGATTCTGGTATTCGGCGCCATCGGCGGCGTCTGGTCGGACCGGGTGGACCGTCGCCGCCTCATGATGTGGACCCAGACCCTGGCCATGATCCAGGCCCTGACGTTGGCCATTCTCGCCTGGCAGGGCTGGATCACAACGCCCCTGTTGCTGGGTCTGGCCTTCGTGATGGGTTGCATCAACGCCCTGGACATGCCCGCGCGCCAATCCCTGGTGGTACATCTGGTTGGGGACCGGGCCCAATTGCCCAACGCTATCGCCCTCAATTCCCTCCTGATGAACGCCACCCGCTTTGTCGGGCCCGCCCTGGCCGGTTTCGTCATCGCTCTGGCGGGCGAGGTGGTCTGCTTCCTCCTCAACGCCCTCTCCTATCTGGCCGTCCTGCTGGCCCTGGCCGCCATGCGAGTCAGGCCAAGCGGAAATGGCTCCGGGAACGCGCTGAATGCCCTGCGCGAGGGCTTGCGCTACACCTTCGGCCATCCCGACATCCGCATCGCCCTGCTGCTGGTGGCCACGGTCAGTTTTCTGGTCACCCCTTACATGTTCATGATGCCCGTCTATGCCAAAACCATCTTCGCCGGCGACGCCCGCACCTTCGGCCTGCTGGTCAGCAGCGCCGGGGCCGGTTCCCTCATGGCCAGCCTTTACCTGGCCACCCGTGCCAGCACCGAGGGACTGCGCCGCACGGTTTCACGGGCAGCGGTCCTGAGTGGCGTGGCTCTGACCCTGTTCGCCCTCAACACCCGCCTGGGCCTGGCCTATCCCATCGTGATGGCGATGGGCTTCTCCGTGGTGGTCATTGCCGCCGGCAGCAACACCCTGCTACAGACCTGGGTCCGCGACGACATGCGCGGTCGCGTCATGGCGACGTTTTCCATGGCCTTTCTCGGGATCGCGCCGCTAGGAAGCCTGGCCGTGGGCAGCCTGGCCCATGGGGTGGGGGTAAGGCCGGCACTTTTCGTTTGCGGCGTACTGACCGTACTGGTGGGATTGCTGCACGCCTATCGACGCCCCCTGAAGCGAGTCCTCAGGCCCGTGCGGCCACGGAAAAATACGGCTCAGCGCGTGTAATGCGCGCTGAGCACTTCTCTGTCGGCATTCACCCGCATGGGGCCCGCTTTCAGGCGTCAGCATCCCGGTTCCGGATATGCGGGCCGTGCATCACCACACATGCACTAAGTATTTCCCGTGCCGCGCCGTTATTCTCCCAGCCCGATGCGGATCAGCCCCTGTATTGGGTCTCGTCCACCTTCTTGGAAAACAGTCCGGCATGAACTCGCCCCCCACTGAAGATTTCACCCGCATGCGCAACCGTCTGCTCAACGACGCATTGCTCTGGATCAGCCTCGCCGCGATTCCTGGGGTGATCTTTTCCGTGGCGAGGGTGGTCATCCTGGGCTGGCGCCCGTTGCTGCTGCTGCACCCGATCTTGCTGGCGGCGCTTTGGCTGATGTGGTTCAACCGTGATCGGTTTTCCTATGTATCCCGCGTGTATGGTCTGCTGGCCATCGCATGGCTATCCACTTTCGCCGGACTCTCTCAGTTGGGGCCCGTTGCCATTGGCGGTCTTCACACCATCCTGTTCTCCTTCATCGCCATCCTGTTCCTGAATGGACGGCTGGCGGCCTGGCTGATCGGCGCCAACGCGCTCTGCCTTGTATTCGTGGGTGTGGCGGCGAGCCGGCATTGGATCGAGTTCAATCTGAATTATCAGGTCTATGCCCATCACCCCTTGACGTGGCTGCAAACCGTCTGGGGGTTGTCTGCCTACTCGATCATCCTGGCCTTGATCGGTTGGCGCATGTTGCAGGGTGTGCGGGAGCGGGAAGCCATCGCGAGCGGGCTTGCCGCGCGCCAGCACAAGATCGCCGCCAATGTCCCCGGCGCGATTTTCCAGTTTGTCTTGCGCGCCGACGGCGCTTCTTTCTTTCCCTATTTCAGCGACGGCATAAAGCATCTGTTCGGCATTGCTCCCGACCAACTCAAGGAAAGCGCCGAAGCAGCCTTCTGTCTGGTGCATCCGCGCGATATCGGCGTCCTGCGACAAAGCATCGAGACCTCCGCCAGAGACCTGACACCGTTGCAGGGAAGCTTCCGCGTCACCCATCCCGGACGTGGCGAGATCTGGCTGGAAAGCAACGCGACCCCGGAACGCCTGGATAACGGGGATACGCTCTGGCACGGCTTCCTGCGCGACATCACCGCGCTCAAGGTCGCGGAGCAGCGCCTGACGGCCACCCTGGAAAACACCCCCAACGTCGCCGTGCAGTGGTATGACCGCGCCGGCCGCGTGCGCTACTGGAACCACGCCTCCGAGCTGATCTATGGCTGGACGGCGGCGGAAACCTTGGGCAGGACACTGGATCAACTGATCACGACGGAAGCCCAGACGCGCGACTTCCTTGACATTATTGAGGATGTCGAAGCCAGCGGGAAAGTGGCCGGCCCCTCCCTCCACACGGTGCGGCATCGGGATGGCTCGCCGCGTGTCGTCTCATCCACCGTGTTCCCGATCCAGGGCGGTGACGCACCGATATTCGTTTGCATGGATATCGACATGACGGAACACAAGCGCTTCGAGGAAACGCTGAAACGCTATGAGTTCATCGCCAACACCATCCCGGACATGATGACCCTGGTCGGCCGGGATCATCGCTATGAAGCCGTGAACGACCAGTGGTGCCGCGCGCTCGACAAACCCAGGGAATCCGTGATGGGCAGGCATCTGGCCGAAGTCTGGGGTAGCGAGGTCTATCGCGAGTCCATCGCGCCCCGGCTGGAGCGCTGTTTCGGCGATGGCACGCCCCAGACCCTGCATGCGGCCGTGTCCCTGCCCCGCTACGGCCTCCGGGAATGCGAGATCACCTACTTCCCCTATTTGAACCAGTCTGGCACCGCCTCCCATGCGGTGGTGGTCACCCGCGACGTAACCGAAAAACTCGCGGCCGAGCGGGAACTGGTCAAAGCGAAGTTGGACGCCGAGGAAGCCAACCGGGCCAAATCCGCGTTCCTGGCCAGCATGAGCCATGAGTTGCGCACGCCACTGAATGCCATCATCGGTTTTGGCCAGCTCCTCGACATGGGTATCTCCGAGCCCCTTCATCCGGAACAAAAAGAGGCCGTTGGCCATATTCTCAACAGCGGCCACCACCTGCTCGGTCTGATCAATGAAATTCTCGACCTGGCGCGCATCGAGGCGGGCAAGATCGAGGTTACCCTCGCCACCGTGAACGCCCACGCGGCGGTCGAGGAAGCAGTGGCGATGACCACCACCCTGGGCGCACGCCGGGGCATCGTCGTCCAGCAACATTGCGATGCCGCGTTCCAGGTCACCGCCGACCCCGACCGCCTGCGCCAGATCCTGCTGAACCTGCTTTCCAACGCGGTGAAATACAACCGTGAAGGCGGCCTTGTCCGCGTCTCCTGCCTGTCTGACGAATACGCGGTACGCATCGTCGTCAGCGACACGGGGCCGGGCATTCCGTTGGCTCGCCGAGCCCAGTTGTTCCAACCGTTTCAGCGGCTGGGCGCGGAACAGACCAGCACCGAGGGGACGGGCATCGGCCTGGTCATCAGCAAAAAGATCGCCGAAGCCATGGGCGGAAGCCTCGGTTTCGAGAGCGAAGTGGGCGTGGGCAGCAGCTTCTGGCTGGAACTGCCGGCGGCGCACGAGGCCCCCTCAGCCGCCGCCGCTGTTCCGACTGACCATGCCGCGACAGGGCATGCCCAAGGCGAGCCCGTCCACGGCCGTGTGCTCTACGTGGAGGACAACCCGGTCAATCTGTTCGTCATGAAGCAGGTTTTCCGCCAACTGCCGGATGTGGAACTGCTGATCGCCGAAAGCGGCGAGGCGGGATTGGACATGATCCGGGAAGCAAAACCGGATCTGGTGCTGATGGATATCAACCTGCCCGGCATGAGCGGGCTGGAGGCGCTACGAGCGATCAAGGCGGACCCGCTTCTGGCCGCCACGCGCGTCATCGCCGTCAGCGCCGTAGCGCTACCCGAGGATGTCGAGAGCGGCCTGCGCGCGGGTTTCCTCTGCTATCTCACCAAACCGTTCGACGTCCCTCGGCTCATCGCCCAAGTACGCGATACGTTGCGGCATCGGCCCACGCGGGAATCCATCGCCGGCAAATGAACGGCCCGCGCCAAGCATGGCCCGGCGGCACCGAGCCCAACCTCAGGCTGTTGCGGTTGCCTTTTCCCGCTGACCCAGACGTTTCAGCCAGGCCTTCTGGCAGATCCGCTTGCGGCGGCCTTCCAGCATTTCGCGGATCTTCGGCTTGACCAGGTGCAGGGGCGCCTGGCCGGCGGGCTGGATGGACTCGCAGAACAGGATGTGGAAGCCCAGGGGGGATTCCGTGACCGGGCCGATCTGGCCGGCTTCCAGGCTGAACAGCAGGGCGTCCAGTTCCGGATAGAGCTGATCCTTGCGCACGTCGCCCAGCAGGCCGCCCTGCATGGCGGTGGGGCATTCGGAATGCTTCAGGGCCTGCTCCTCGAAGCGGCCCGGGTCCTTGGCCAGGCGCGCGGCGATGGCGTCGATGCGCTCCCGTGCCTTGGCGCGGGTGTTGTCCGGCATGTCCTCGTTGACGGTGACCAGGATGTGGCGGGTATGGCGCAACTCGGGCCGGGCGAACTGTTCCGGGTGGTAGTGGTAGTAGAGCTCCACGTCGATGTCGCTGACCCTGGCGGCGCGGGAGCCTTCCTTGTCCAGGATGGCGTCCACCTTCAGCTCCCGGTTCAGGGCCTGGATGAGGCCGGCCGGGGTGAGGCCGTTGTCGGCAAGTTCGTTGTGGAATTCCACCTCGTCCGGATAACGGCCGCGAATCTCGGCCAGGGCGGCGTTCAGGGTGGCTTCCGGCACCACCACGTCGCGGGCTTCCGGGGCCGAGAGCACCAGGGTTTCCAGATCGTGCTGGCGTTTCGCCAGGCTCTCCACCTTGTGCCGCTCGTGCCCTTCCAGGGCCAGGGGGCTCTTGCCGAACAGGCCGTGGGCGGTCTTCAGGACCAGGTAGGCGAGATCGCCGCCGGCGCGGGCAGACTCAGTCATCGCCGGCCTCCTGGCGATGGAACACCCGGGCCGCCACCTCGGCGTCGGCCGGGGCGGTATCCAGCACGCTTTCCGGCACCTGCAGCACCTGGCCGCCGGAAAAATGCACGTGGTAGTGCACCGCCTCCCCTTCCCGCAGCACCTTCAGCACCTCGCCGATGGCGCCCAGGGGCACCTTGATCTCGCCACCCACGGCCAGATTGAGGCGGCATTTCACCTTTTCCCGTGTCTCGAATTTGCTGGGGGTCCAGGGCTCGTCGGCAGGAAGCAGTTCCTCCTCGCGGCAGCCGACGATGCGATCCTGGTCGAGGAAGTTCACTGTGTAGATGATCTGGTCCTGGAGAAAGGTGCCCACGTTCATGACGAAGCCCACGGAGCCGCGCCGCACCAGCAGGTTGCCCGGGTCCATGCCGGGGTAGGTGCCGTCGTTGCGCACGTTGCGGGTAACCCGGACGGAGTCGCCGTATTCGAAGCGGGGCAGCATGGCGCGAAACCTCTCGATCAGGCGGAAGCCGCCGATTCGGAACTGTGGCACGGTCCCGTGTTGCCGCAGCCGCAGCCCCCGGTTTCCGCCGCCACCATGGGCAGCTCGCCGCTCTTGGGCGCGATGGAGATGGCGGTCAGGGGCACGAAGGTGGTCTGGGGCTCGTGCATGTGGAATACCTTGAACACCTTCTCGGTGAGGGCGTCGGATTCCACGAAGTCCCGGTAGGCCCGCTCCAGCAGGCTGGCGTAGAGGGCGCGCTGCTCGGCCTCGTCGGTGGGCATCTCCCCCGCCTTGGCGATGTAGTCGTGGAAGCGTTGCAGGATGTGCAGCCGGTTCACGTGCACGATGGCGGCATCGTAGGCGACGCCGAAATATTCGAGAAAATCCTCGGCGGAAGACAGGTCTTCCAGGGCTTCTTCCAGGGTCAGGTCGTCCATTTCCGTTCTCCGCAAGGTTGAAAATCGTCGGCGGCGCTCATGCCACCATTAGGCCGCTTCCTCGATCCGGGCGGCCACGGCCGCCGTGATCACGTCCAGCAGGGCTTTGCCGCCCAGGCGGTCGTGGCTGTCCAGCTCCACCAGCTTTTCCAGCATGGCGCGGCCGGTTTCGAAACGTTCCAGGCGCATGTGGATGTAGCCCGCCGCCTTCAGCACCATGAGGTAGAAGCGCAGCAGGCCCATGGAGCGCAGCACCGCGTGGCCCACGTGTTCCGGATGCAGGCGTTGCCATTCCCCCGGCAGTTCCAGGCGGCGGCCGGCCACGGCCATGGCCCGGTCGGCGACGATGAGGGCATCCTCCAGGCGGTGCTGGTAGAAGTAGTAGCGGTACAGGGCCACCAGCACGACCAGTTGTTCGGGCGCCAGGAAATAGGCGCGCAGCAGGCTGGCTTCCGCCATGTCTTCCCCATAGCTGGCGGCGGCCTCCCCCAGCAGGCGCTCCACCTCCGGGCTGACGGGGTCGTCGTAGTAGAGGGTCGGCTGGTCGAAATCCATCAGGTCCATGCTGTCTCATCCTTTTTTCATTTTTTTCGCGACCTCGGTGCCGCACAGGTCGTCCGCCGAACAGGTGGCGCACTGGCTGTCCACCACCTCGCCCTGCTGACGCAGACGGCCCTCCAGCACCTCGATGCGTTCCATCAGGCAGGCGATGGCCCGGCCCACCGGGTCGGGGATCAGGTGGTGATCAAGATTGATGCCGTAGATGTTGTCCGGGCCCGGATCGTCCTGGCGCAGCACGACGCGGCCGGGGATGCCCACCACGGTGCGGTCGGCGGGCACGTCCTTGACCACCACGGAGTTGGCGCCCACGCGCACGCCCTTGCCCAGGGTGATGGCGCCCAGGATCTTGGCGCCGGCGCCGATCACCACGCCGTCCCCCAGGGTGGGATGGCGCTTGCCCTTGTTCCAGGTGGTGCCGCCCAGGGTGACGCCGTGGTACAGGGTGACGTCGTCGCCGATCTCGGCGGTCTCGCCGATGACGACGCCCGTGCCGTGGTCGATGAAGAAGCGCCGACCCAGCCTGGCGCCGGGATGGATGTCGATGTTGGTGAGCAGCCGCGCCAGCCAGGAGAGCAGGCGGGCCGGGTAGCGCAGCCCCGCGCGCCAGAGCCGGTGGGCCAAGCGTTGCAGGAGGATGGCGTGGACGCCGGGATAGGTGGTGATGACCTCGAAACGGGAACGGGCCGCCGGATCGCGTTGGAACACGCAGGCCACGTCTTCCTTGAGCAGGGCGAACAGGCCCGGCTCGGGCGGCTTGGCGAGGGTGGGCATGGCGGTTTCCATGGGATTAGCTAGCCATAGCGGTGAATTCAGCCGTGGAGAAATCCCCCCCAGCCCCCCTTTTACAAAGGGGGGGGCACATCAGCGGCTCGTATTCGAAGGGTTCCCCCCCTTGCAATAGCAGGTAGAGCACCCTCAGCCCGTTATCGAAGGGTTCCCCCCTTTGTAAAAGGGGGGACAGGGGGGATTTGAACTCCGCAACCATTCCCACCTGCCTTTGGATTTGCCGACTCAGCATCACCATCCCCCTCAGTGCACCGCGCCCGGCGCGCCGCGACTGATCAGGCGCTGGTAGATGAACACCAGCTCGTGGTCGGCGGGGGAGCGTTTGGCCTTCTCGGCGAAGGCGCGGATGTCCGGCAGCAGTTCCCGCGCCTCGGCGGGGCTGAGATTGAGGCCCATGCGGGCGTAGGCGGCGATGACGCCGTGGGAACCGGAATGCTTGCCCACCACCAGCTTGTGGGCGCGACCCACCTCGCCCGGATCGAAGCCCTGGTAGGTTTCCGGGTCCTTGAGCAGGCCGTCCACGTGGATGCCCGCCTCGTGGGTGAAGACGCCCTCGCCCACCACGCTCTTCTGCCAGCCCACCGGCCGGCCGGAGGCGGCGGCGACGATGTCGGACAGCAGTGGGAAATAACTCAGGTCGACGCCGGTCTGGAAGCCGTAGAGCTTGGACAGGCCCAGGGCCACTTCCTCCAGGGGCGCATTGCCCGCCCGCTCGCCCAGGCCGTTCACCGTGGTGTTCACATGGGTGGCCCCGGCGCGGCAGGCGGCGAGGGTGTTGGCGGTAGCCAGGCCCAGGTCGTCGTGGGCGTGCATCTCGATGTCCAGGTCCACCACCGAACGCAGGGTGGCGATGGCGTCATGGACGCCGAAGGGCTCCATGACCCCCAGGGTGTCGGCGTAGCGCAGGCGGCGGGCGCCGGCCTTCTGGGCGGCGTCGGCCACGCGCATGAGGAATTCCAGGTCGGCGCGGGAGGCGTCCTCGCAGCCGACGATGACGTCCAGACCCAGGTCCAGGGCGCGCGGCACCAGGTCGGCGATGTTCTGCAACACCCAGGCGCGGTCGCGCTTGAGTTTCTTGGCCAGGTGGATGTCGGACACGGGAATCGACACATCGATGAGGTCCACCTTCAGATTGCGGCAGGCCTCGATATCCGGCAGGCGCATGCGGCTCCACACCACCAGCTTCGATTTCAGGCCCAGGCCGGCGACGGCGCGGATGCCGTCGCATTCGGAAGCGCCCATGGCGGGAATGCCCACTTCCAGTTCCGGCACGCCCAGGGCAGCCAGGCGGCGGGCGATGTCCAGCTTCTCTTCCAGAGTGAACGCCACCCCGGCGGACTGCTCGCCGTCGCGCAGGGTGGTGTCGTCGATGGTGATGGTGCGGGTCATGGCTGTCAGTTCAAGGATGCTCTCCAGACCTGACCTGCAAACCTCGTGCCACTCCGGGAAATCGCGCTAACTCGATGAAACGACATGGTAAATATCCTTGGTCAGGGTCCAACTCCATGTCTGATGCAAGACCCCGGTGGAGGATTGTCACGTTCGCGACAAGCCCATGGTATGCCTGCCCAACTTGATTGGCTGCCAAGGCTCCACCAGACTCTCGGCCTGGATCAATCCACCTGTTTCCCCATGCCCGCGCCCACTGTCCAGGCCCTGATCTGCCACCCTGATACCCCTCCCGCCTTTGCCTGTGAAATCCGAGTGGAAGTCATGCCCCTGCCCGGCGGCAACCTGAGTCTCCGCTACCGATTGCGTGCCGATCCGGCGCGACTGCGTATTCCCGCCCAGTCCCCCGCATCTGGGCGGGTCGATGGCCTGTGGCGCCACACCTGCTGCGAGCTGTTCCTCGCCGAGCCGGCGGGGACCGGGTACCGGGAATTCAATTTCTCGCCCTCGGGCCTCTGGCATGCGTATATCTTCAGCGCCTATCGGGATGGCGGGCCTTTG
>CAZEOR010000034.1:0-13507 GCA_964513695.1 uncultured Thiobacillus sp. | reverse complement strand
GGCCGTCGGTGATGGAGATGACGTTGGTCGGCACGAAGGCGGACACGTCGCCGGCTTGGGTTTCAATCACCGGCAGGGCGGTCAGGGAACCGGTCTGGCCTTTCACGGCGCCATTGGTCTTCCGTTCGACGAACTCGGCGTTGACCCGGGCGGAACGCTCAAGCAGACGCGAATGGAGATAGAACACGTCGCCAGGGTAGGCTTCGCGGCCGGGCGGGCGGCGCAACAGCAGGGAGATCTGGCGATAGGCCCAGGCCTGCTTGGTCAGATCGTCATAGACGATCAGGGCGTCGCGGCCGGTATCGCGGAAAAATTCGCCCATGGAACAGCCGGCGTAGGGTGCGATGAACTGCATGGCGGCCGGATCGGAAGCGGTGGCGGCGACGACGATGGTGTGGGCCATGGCGCCGTGCTCTTCCAGCTTGCGTACCACATTGGAGATGGAGGAGGCCTTCTGGCCCACCGCCACGTAGATGCAGAGCACACCGGTGCCCTTCTGGTTGATGATGGCGTCGACGGCGACGGCGGTCTTGCCGGTCTGGCGGTCGCCGATGATCAGTTCGCGCTGGCCGCGGCCGACCGGCACCATGGCATCGATGGACTTGAGGCCGGTCTGCATGGGCTGGGACACGGACTGGCGGGCGATGACGCCAGGGGCGATCTTCTCGATGGGAGACGACGCACTGGCGTTGATGGGGCCCTTGCCGTCGATGGGCTGGCCCAGGGCGTTCACCACGCGACCGAGGAGGGCTTCGCCCACCGGCACTTCCAGGATGCGGCCGGTGCATTTGACCGTATCACCTTCGGTAATGTGTTCGTATTCGCCCAGCACCACGGCGCCGACGGAGTCGCGCTCCAGGTTCAGGGCCATGCCAAAGGTGTTGCCGGGAAATTCCAGCATTTCGCCCTGCATGACCTCGGCCAGGCCGTGGACGCGCACGATGCCGTCGGTGACGGACACCACGGTGCCCTGGGTGCGCAGCTCGGAGCCGGATTCCAGGTTCTGGATGCGGCTCTTGATCAGCTCGCTGATTTCAGACGGGTTGAGTTGCATAGCTACTCCGATTTTCTAATCAAGCTTTCAGGGTGACGGCCAGGTTTGCCAACCCGCCGCGCACCGACGCATCCATCACTTCATCGCCGACCTGGATCACCACGCCGCCGATCAATTCCTTGTCCACCGATTGGGTGGCGCTGATCTTGCGGCCGAATTTGGCTTCCAGCCTGGCGAGCAAACCCGCCATCTGATCGGCGGACAGTTCAAACGCCGTCGTGACATGCGCCTCCAGCACACCCTCTTCGGTGGCCTTCATGGCCTCGAACAGCTGCACGATTTCCGGTAGAAGATTGAGACGCTTGTTTTCCGACAGCAAGCCGACCAGATTGGCGCCTTCGGCACCCAGCTTGCCCTCGCAGACCGCCTGGATGACCTCTGCCAGCCGTTCGGTCGGAATTGAGGGATTGGATGCCAGTGACTGGATCTGGGCATCGGCCGCCACCATCGCAAGCAAGCCGAGACGTTCAGACCAGGCGGACCAGGTATTGCTTTCACCGGCCAGCTTGGCAACAGCATCGGCGTAAGGACGGGCTAATGTCGAGCGTTCCATGGTCAGAGCTCGTTCTTGATGGCTTCCAGCAGATCCGCATGGGCCTTGGCATCTACCTCACGGCGCAACACCTTGCCGGCACCCGCCACCACCAGAGCAGCCACTTCGCCGCGCAGGGACTCGCGCGCACGATGGCTTTCCTGCTCGATCTCAGCCTTGGCGGCGGCGATCATGCGGTCACCTTCCGCCTTGGCATCGTTCTTGGCTTCTTCGATCACCTGGATGGCGCGCTTCTCGGCCTGAGCGATGATGTCCACCGCCTTCAGCTTTGCTTCATGCATGGTTTCGCTGGCGCGCTTGGCGGCCAGCTCCAACTCATGCTTGCCACGATCGGCCGCAGCCAAGCCATCGGCGATCTGTTTCCTGCGGGCTTCCAGTGCTTCGATGACAGGCGGCCACACATACTTCATGCAGAACCATACGAAGATGGCGAAGGTAATGGACTGCCCAATCAGGGTCATATTGATGTTCATGACCGCTCCTCTTGCGGGTTATCGCGCTGGTTGATCAGGCCGCGACGGCGAAGAGGACGTACATGGCCAGGCCCACGGCGATCATCGGCACGGCGTCAACCAGACCCATGACGATGAAGAACTGGGTACGCAGCATCGGAATCAGCTCAGGCTGACGCGCGGCGCCTTCAAGAAAGCGGCCACCGAGGATGCCAATGCCTACCGAGGCACCGAGAGCCCCCAGACCCATCATGATGGCGCCAGCGATATAGAGCAGTGCGTGTTCCATGGAAGAACTCCTTTCAGTCGAATATTAGGTAATTGGGCGAGTAAACAAGTAAGCAGGAAATCAGTGATGTTCCTGATGGGCCATGTCCAGGTAGACGATGGTCAGGGTCATGAAGATGAAGGCCTGCAGGGTAATGATCAGAATGTGGAAAACCGCCCAGGCCCATTGCAGCACGCCGCCAGTCAGCGCCAGCACGGCGCCACCGGAGAACATGATGGCGATCAGGATGAAGATCATCTCGCCGGCGTACATGTTGCCGAACAGACGCAGGGCCAGGGAAACCGGTTTGGCGATAAGGTTCACACCTTCCAGCAGCAGGTTGGCGGGCATACCCCACTTTCCGAAGGGTTGCAGGGTAAGTTCCCCCATGAAGCCGCCGACACCCTTCATTTTTACGCTGTAGTAAAGCACCAGGGCGAACACGGAAATCGACATGCCAAAGGTGGCGTTGGGATCGGTTGACGCGACCACCTTCATGTAAGGCAAGCCCAACAAACCGGCCAGACCAGGAATCCAGTCGATGGGCAGCAGATCCATCGCATTCATCAGGAATATCCAGATGAATATGGTGAGGGCCAAGGGAGCCACCATGGCATTGCGCGCGCTAAATGAACCCTTGACGCTGGAATCCACGAACTCAACGACCCATTCCACAAAATTTTGCAGTCCGGATGGGACACCGGCTGAAGAGCCCTTGGTGGCGCGACTGAACAGAAACAGGAACAAGGCGCCCAACAGAATCGAGAACCCCATCGTGTCCACGTTAATGGCCCAAAAGCCCATGTCTTTGGCTTCCTGGGCAGAGTGGGCCAGGGTCCATGTGTCCTGCTGAAGCATTTGACCATCGGCACGCTGATAGCCGGAGGGCAACTGACCATAGGTCAGATTCTGCAAGTGGTGCTTGATATATTCCGTCGAGGTGTGCGCTTCAGCGGACATGGTTCTTACCCGTTAATCAGTCTTCAGTTTTGTGGACAACCGCCGCGATCACCCAAGCAACCTGCCCAACGATGAAACCCGCCAACAACAGCAATGGCGCCAAATCCAGCCAGGCAAAACCCATCGCCAACAATATTCCGACAACAAAAAACCGCTCCAAGCTGGAACGGTGGAACGATCTCAAATGGCGTTCGCCACTGCAGTGGTAATCAACCAGCCCCCGGTGCCAGCGCCAAACCAGTAAACCGGAGTTCAGCAATGCCACGCCGCCACCGAATATACAGGCTACGGCCGCCACCCATCCCCACCACGCCCATACCAGCAGCGCCAAGACACTCAACACGACCGCTTGCAGGAATAGGCCAAAAAACATTAGCGGACAATGATATAGGAATTAGCGTGGCTAATGCAATCATCAAACAGATTGATGAAATTGGCAGCCGGGATTTACCCTGAGTTTGCACTACTTGATGCGGCGCAGCAATCCATCTAATTGATCCAGGCTGGCGAATTCGATGGTGATGCGCCCGGAACCCTTGCGATTCGCCGCGATCTTCACAGTAGCCCCGAGGCGATCCGAAAGGTCTTCCTCCAACCTCACCACGTCCCTGTCCCGTTTTTCACCGGCTTTTTTCTCATGGGGTTTGGTAAGACGAGTTACCAAGCGTTCTGCTTCGCGAACCGAGAGGCCGCGCCGCGCCAGTTCATGAGCGGTATCCACCTGCTTGGCGTGGCTCAGGGGCAGCAGGGCACGCGCATGCCCCATGTCGAGTTCGCCGTTCATCAGCAGCGCCTGGACGGGTTTGGCCAGATTGAGCAGACGCAACAGGTTGGACACGGCCACACGGGAGCGGCCCACAGACTGGGCGGCTGTCTGATGGGTCATACTGAATTCCTGGATAAGACGATGAATGCCTTGGGCTTCTTCCAACGGGTTCAGGTTTTCCCGCTGGATATTTTCAATCAGAGCCATCTTCAGGGCCGCCTCGTCCTCCACCACACGGACCAGCACCGGCACTTCCTTAAGTCCGGCCAGCTGGCTGGCGCGCCAGCGCCGTTCGCCGGCGATGATTTCGAAATGGCCTCCCGGAATTGCACGGGCCAGGATCGGCTGCATCAAACCCTGGGAGCGGATGGAGTCGGCCAGTTCAGTCAGAGCCCCTTCGTCCATGCGGGTACGAGGCTGATATTTGCCCGGCACGAGACTTTCGACCGGCAAAGTGAGCAAGCGCTCACCATCCGTGGTATCCCCTTCCCCCAACAACGCATCAAGTCCGCGTCCGAGTCCCTTGAGCTTAGCCATGCCGCATTCCTTCCTGCTTTTCGATGAGTTCCCGCGCCATCTGGAGATAGGCCTGCGCGCCCCGGGATGACCTGTCGTACTGCAAGGCCGCCAGCCCATGGCTGGGCGCCTCCGCCAGACGCACGTTGCGCGGTACCAGGGTATCGAACACCTTGGCGCCGAAGTGGCCCTTGAGCTGGTCGGAGACGTGCTGGGCCAGGGTGTTGCGGTTGTCGAACATCACCCGCACCACGCCGTCGATGACCAGGGCGGGATTGAGCCGAGCCTTGATTTTCTTGATGGTGTTGACCAGGTCCGCCAAGCCTTCGATGGCGAAGTACTCGCACTGCATGGGGATGATCACCGAATCCGCGCAGGTCAGCGCATTGACGGTCAGGAGGTTCAGAGCTGGCGGGCAATCGATCAGAACGTAATCATAGTGGCCGCCGAGATCGCCCAGCGCCTTCTTCAGACGGAACTCACGTTCCTTTTCCTCCACCAGTTCGACCTCGGCGCCGGCCATGTCCCGGTTGGCGGGCAACAGGTCGAATCCACCGGCCTCCGCGCGCACGCGAACGGCCGCGAGGTCCGCTGAACCCAGCAACAGGTGGTAGACGGTTTTCGTCAGCCCCTGCTTGTCGATACCGCTGCCGGTGGTGGCGTTGCCCTGGGGGTCCAGGTCGATCAGCAGGACCTTCCGGTCAAGGCTCGCCAGACTTGCGGCCAGGTTGACGGCGGTGGTGGTCTTGCCGACGCCGCCTTTTTGGTTCGTTATTGCGATGATGCGGGACATTCAGACCGGCTCCATGACGATGAGATGCCGGTCCGCGTCCAGGCCCGGGACATGTAGAGGAACGTCCCGCTTCACACGGGCCCCCTTGAGTTGCGCGATTTCCTCGTTGGGGTAGAGGCCCTTCATGGCCAGCCACTCGCCCCCCTCGGCGACCAGATGACGGGTCAGCCGGACGAATTCCGTGAGATCGGAAAAGGCCCGGGATACCACCTGGGTAAAGCCGACGGCGGGCCGGTAATCCTCCACCCGGCCATGTACCACGGTGACATTGGGCAACTTCAGTTCAATAGCCGCCTGCTGCATGAAACCGCACTTTTTCTGGCTGGCATCCAGCAGGGTCACTTTCATTCCGGGACGCAGGATGGCCAGCGGAATACCCGGCAGCCCGGCACCGCTGCCCACGTCCAGCAAAGGCCCGGCGTCCACGTGGGAGGCGATGGCCAGGCTGTCCAGGATGTGATGGGTCAACATTCGCCCTGGCTCGTGGATGGCAGTCAGGTTGTAGGTCTTGTTCCATTTAGCGAGCAGGGCCAGATAATCAAGCAGGGCGGCCTCCAGGCGGGAATCGGGTTCAAGACCCATCGCGACCAGCGCTTCCGCGAGGTGTTGGGACAGATTCACGTCGACTCCTTCAGCAGAGCGCCTCGTTTGAGATAAACCATGAGCACCGATATGGCCGCCGGCGTGACACCGGAAACCCGCGCCGCCTGGCCCAGGGTGGCGGGCCTTGCCTGGTTCAGCTTCTGGCGCACCTCGATGGACAGGCTGGTGAGGGCCATGTAGTCGAAATCCCCGGGCAGGGGCTGATCCTCCTGGGCGCGTTGGCGTTCGATCTCATCGAACTGGCGTGACACATAGCCTGCGTATTTTGCGGCGATCTCCACCTGTTCCCGCGCCTCCTCGTCATCCAGGCCGGGTCCGGCGTCAGGCAGGGTCAGGAGGCCGACATAGTCCACCTCCGGCCGGCGCAGCAGATCGAAGAGGGAATATTCCCGCTCTATCCCCTTGCCCAGCACCCGCTCCGCCTCTGTGGCGGGCAAAGTGTTGGGATTGACCCAGGTGGCTTTCAGCCGCTCGGTTTCACGGGCGATGGCTTCCTGTTTCTCGGAGAAGCGTGCCCAACGCACGTCGTCGACCAAGCCCAGACTGCGGCCGGCTTCCGTGAGTCGCTGATCGGCATTGTCCTCGCGCAGGCTCAGGCGGTATTCGGCCCGGCTGGTGAACATGCGATAGGGCTCCAGCACACCCTGGGTAGTCAGATCGTCCACCATCACGCCCAGATAAGCCTGGTCGCGGCGCGGCCACCAGGCATCCTTGTCCCGGGCGTGAAGACCCGCATTGAGACCGGCGAGGAGACCCTGGGCCGCGGCTTCCTCGTACCCCGTGGTGCCGTTGATCTGGCCCGCGAAGAACAGGCCGCGCAGGACCTTGGTTTCCAGGCTGGGCTTGAGTCCGCGCGGGTCGTAGTAATCGTATTCGATGGCGTAGCCGGGCCGCAGGATATGGGCGTTCTCCAGGCCCCGGATCGATCGCACCAGATTCAACTGCACATCGAAGGGCAGGCTGGTGGATACGCCGTTGGGATAGAACTCATGGGTGCTCAAGCCCTCCGGTTCGAGGAAGACATTGTGTCCGCTCTTGTCGGCGAAGCGGTTGATCTTGTCCTCGATGCTCGGGCAATAGCGTGGGCCGACTCCCTCGATGACGCCGGTGTAGAGGGGAGAGCGGTCCAAACCCTGGCGGATGATCTCGTGGGTTCTTTCGTTGGTCTGGGTGATCCAGCATGGCAACTGGGCCGGATGCATGTCGCGCCGTCCGAGGAAGGAAAACACGGGCGCCGGACAGTCGCCGGGCTGCTCCAGCATGGCGGAGAAATCGATGCTGCGCCCGTCGATGCGAGGCGGCGTGCCCGTCTTCAAACGGCCTGCCGGCAGATTCAATTCACGCAGTCGAGCGGCCAGGGACACGGCCGGAGGGTCGCCCATCCGTCCGGCCTGGAAGTTCTCCAGACCCACATGGATCAGTCCCGCCAGGAAAGTGCCGGTGGTCAGCACCACCGAGCGGGCCTTGAAGACGATGCCCAGCTGGGTTCTGACCCCGGCGACCGCATCCCCCTCCAGGATCAGATCGTCGACGGCCTGCTGGAACAGGGTGAGATTCGCCTGATTCTCCAGCCTCGAGCGTATGGCGCTCTTGTATAGGACCCGGTCGGCCTGGGCGCGGGTGGCGCGCACCGCCGGCCCCTTGGAGGAATTCAGGATGCGGAACTGGATGCCGGCCTCGTCGGTGGCGATGGCCATGGCGCCGCCCAGAGCGTCCACCTCCTTGACCAGATGGCCCTTGCCGATACCACCTATGGAGGGGTTGCAGGACATGGCGCCGAGGGTTTCGATGTTGTGGGTGAGCAGCAGGGTTTTCACGCCCATGCGCGCCGAGGCGAGGGCTGCCTCGGTGCCGGCATGCCCGCCCCCCACCACGATGACATCGAAATAATCGGGAAAAATCATTGAGTTATCCGCAAACCCGCACAGCTGTTAGGCGGCGGATTCTACGCCATGCCGAAGCCTGTTTCACGTGAAACAACCTGGATGACCTTCCCGGCATCCGCGCCCGGGCACGCTAGCCTGTATTCCGCATCCCCGCGGCGATGGCGTTGATCGAGCGCAGCAGTGGCTCCATCCATGGACTGTCCTGTTGTTGCTCCACCGGCGTCGCCCGCAAGCGTCGCAGCAAAGCCACCTGGATGGAGTTGAGCGGATCCAGGTAAGGATTCCGACTGGCCAGGGATAGCGCGAGGGAAGGATTTTCCTCCAGCAGTGCCTTGCTGTCGGCCACGTTGAGAATCTGTTGCCGGGCACGGAGATATTCCGTCCTGATGAGGTCGTAGACCCGCTTCCCCACCTCCGGACTTTCACACAGATCGGCATATTCGCCGGCAATGCCCATGTCGGTCTTGGCCAGGGCCATCTGGGCATTGGACAGCAGCGTACTGAAAAACGGCCAATCCCGGTACATGCGCTGCAATTTGGCCAGACGCGCCGGATCGCCACCGCGCCAGGCCTCCAATGCGGCACCGATGCCATACCAAGCCGGTAGCGCCTGGCGCGACTGGCCCCAGGCGAACACCCAGGAGATGGCTCGCACGGAACTCTTCGAGCGGTCTCCCGCCTTGCGGTGGGAGGGCCTCGAACCGATATTGAGCCAGCCGATCTCGCGTACCGGGGTCCCCTCGTAGAAATAGTCGAGAAACCCCTCTGTGCGTTCAGTAAGCTGGCGGTAATGCGCCTCGCCAACCCTGGCGATCTCATCCATGATACCCAGGTAATCCAGACGATCATCGCCGGCAGAGCGGATCAAATGGGCGCTGGCCTTGAGCAGGCCGGTGACGCCCATGGTCAATTCGTAGATCGCGGTTTCCATGTTGTTGTACTTGTAGAACAGCACCTCACCCTGCTCGGTGAACTTGATCTCGCCGCTCACGGTACTCGGAGGCTGGGCCAGGATCGCTTCGTGGGTCGGGCCGCCGCCGCGCCCTACCGTGCCGCCCCGGCCATGGAACAGGCGGCAGGGAATCCCCTCCGCGCTGGAAAGCGCGACGATGGACTTCTGGGCCTCGTAGAGCCCCCAGGAAGACGCCAGGATACCGCCGTCCTTGCAGGAATCCGAATAACCCAGCATGACTTCCTGGCCTTCCTGAAAGGAATCCAGCAACTGCCTGTAGACGGGTAGGCGGTAAAGCTGGCCGAGCACGGATTCCACATGGGCCAGGTCGTCGATGGTTTCAAACAAGGGGCTTACCCCGATGTGGCAGAACCATTTGCCGGTCATGCGGCCCGCCAAGCCCGCCAGCGTGGCCAGGCACATCACCTCCATGACGTGGGAGGCGGTATGGGTCATGGATATCACATAGCGGCCGAAGCAATCCGGACCCAGCGAGCGGCGCATGTGGGCGATCAATTGAAAGACTCGCAGCGTTTCCTGGGTGTTCTCCGGCAAGCGAGCCAGATCGAACTGTAACGCGTTGGGGTTGGCGATGGCTTCGGAAAGCAACGCCAGGCGCGCCTCTTCGTCCAAGCCGGTGTAATCGCTGCCCAGGGCCTGCCGGAAAATCTCGGCCACGGCCTCGCTGTGCCGGCCGGACTCCTGGCGCACGTCGAGTTGCAGGAGATGAAAGCCGAAAGTCCGGACCAGCAGGATCAGGTCCGCCAGTTCCCGGTCCGCGACATCCCCGTCGTCGTGGCTTTTCAGGGAATCCCGGATCAGCAGCAGGTCATCCAGAAATGCCTGGGCACTGGCGTAGCCCGGCGTCTCGAAGCTGACTTCGAGTCCATCGATAGCCCGCTGTATCAGTTCCATATTGCGCGCCAGGCGATGCCGCATGATGTCCAGCTTGCGCCGGTAGGGCTCCTGGATGAATCTGCGCACGGAACTTTCAACACCGGCGCTCTGGCGAGCCATATCGCTTTCCAGACTAGCCATGAACTCGGGCGAGGGATGGCAAAGGCGTGTCGAATAGGAGAGCTGGTCGCTGAGCCGCTCAATCCTGCGCAGATATTCCATGCAGGCGGTGCGGGCCTGCATGCGCCAGGCCAGGGCTGTAACCTCGGCAGTCACGAAGGGGTGGCCATCGCGATCGCCGCCGATCCAGGAGCCGAAACGGAGAAACACCGGCACGCCGATTTCCCTGACGGCTTTTTCGCCATAGGTATCGCGCAGGGAATTGCGAAAATTGCGATAGACACCCGTCACTGCCTGGAACAGGGACAGGGAGAAAAAGGACAGTCCCGCGCGGATCTCGTCACGCACCTCCAGCTTGTAGGTGCGCACTTCGTCAGTTTTCCAGAGGATCTGGATCTGGTTCGCTAGCTGGGCCAGAGCTTCGTCCCGGAACATCCCGGTGAGGCGTGGATCGTCCAACGCTTCCAGACTGACGAAGATATTTCGCAGAGCGCCCTTGACGGTGCGGCGCTTCGCTTCGGAGGGATGGGCGGTGATCACGGGCATGTAGCGCAGGCGATGCAGTAGCGGCCCCAGCTCGGCCGCGGTCACGCCCGCGTCCCGCAGCGCAAGCAGGGTGTCGTGGAATGAACCCTGCCACATATGGCCGCCCACGCCGACCGCCTTGCGCCTTTCGGCAAGGTTGAAGGCTTCCTCGGCAATGTTCACCAGGCTGAAGTAGATGTTGTAGGCACGGATGATCTGGCTCATGGATTCGGGCGCCAGGGAATCGATCCGAGCCATCAACGCGGCACGCGACTCGGGATCGTCCCGGTCGCGCAAGGCGATGAACCCCAGGCGCAGGGTCTTGAGCGCGGCGTAGGTTTCCGCGTCGAGCTGGCGCTTGAGCACCCTGCTCAGAAGCAGGACAAGGAATTTGACGCGGCGATTGAAGCCGACGCTATGGGAATGGGCTGTCATTGGGATGTAGTACGAGACGATAGCTATCTGGACAAGGTACCACGGTCAAACCGGTCGACAAATCCGTCGAACGGAATAGTAATGATGTTTCACGTGAAACCCACGGACCACCGAATAGGGGAGGTAGCTGACTTAGGTCATGCGTGGGCATAAAGCTTATGGTACAGGCCCCCTCGTTGCATCAGGCTGTCATGATCGCCTTCCTCAACCACGCGACCATTCTCGAACACCAGAATGCGATCGGCCTGACGCACGGCAGAGAGCCGATGGGCGATGATCAGAGTGGTCCGGCCTTGCAAGAATGAGGATAGCGCTTCATGCAGATGACGTTCAGTCGCGCTGTCCAAGGCAGAGGTCGCTTCGTCAAGAATCACGACATCCGGACGCCCCAGAACCATCCGGGCAATGGCCAGACGCTGACGCTGCCCCCCGGAGAGGCGTACCCCATTCTTGCCCACCAAGCTATCCAGACCATCCGGTAGCTCCGCCACGAACTCCTTGAGTTGGGCGATTTCCAGTGCCCGCCAGAGATCGGTATCCAGGTATTCCCGCCCTAGCCCGAGGTTATCGCGCAAGCTGGCGTTGAACAGCACAGGATGCTGAAGCACGACACCGACGTTTTCCCTGACTGTGGACCAGCCAATCTCCGCCACATCGACATCATCGAAGCGGATGGACCCCGTCTTCAGGGGGTATAAGCCGAGCAAGGCCTGGACCAGGGTTGATTTTCCCCCACCTGAGGCCCCTACCAGAGCCACCTTCTCGCCGGGTGCGATGCTCATGCTCACCCGATCCAGGATCGTATCGCCATCGCCATAGGAAAATGTCGCGTTCTCCAGCACCAGACCAACCGTGGTTTTTCCTTCGAACGGGTTGCGCACGTTTCGACCGGTGTCCGCCGGCTTGAGGGACAAAAGCCCGTTAATACGTGATAGAGCGGCATTGGCCGCATACCAGGAGTACTGGATATTTATGATCTCCTGGACGGGTCCCATCATGAACCAGAGGTAGCCAAACACTGCCAGCATCTGACCGATCGTCAGCCCCGAGAACACCACCATAAGCATGGCACCGGCGCGGAAGGCATCGAAGCCTGCGAGGAAAATAAAGAATGAAACCCGGCTCATGGCATCCGACTTCCACGCAAAAGCCGCCGCATGCTGGCGAATGTTGGCGGCCTTCTCCGTCACACGCGCCAAATAGTGCTTCTCCCGGTTCATTGCGCGTATCTGGTTAAGCGCGTCCAGGGTTTCGGTCAAGGCCTCCTGGAATGCCTCGAAGGCCGAGTTCTCGCGCTTCTTGAGTTCCTTCACCTTCTTTCCGAGCCGCGTGGAAAAACCTATAACCACTGGATTCAGCAACAGGATAAACAGAGCAAGTTGCCAATTCATCCACAACAGCACTCCCGCCACACCGACCAGAGACAAAGCCGCCACCAGAAAACCTGATATGGATGCCCCGAGAAAACTGTCCACCGCGTTCAGATCAGTGACGAAATGAGAAGTCACTCGCCCCGAACCCAATGTCTCGTACTCGGACAATGCAATCTGGGACAATCGACCCAGCATGCGGGCACGGATGCGGAATACCACTTCCTTGGATATCAGAGAGAAAGTACGGGCTTGCCATACGTTCAAAAGAATGGAGGTCAGGCGCAATCCCACCGTAAGCAGGAAGGCAATTAGTACGAACAGGACGGGTCCATGCCAGGTGGCCGGAAACCAGGGCGAAAAAAAAGCGATGAAACCTCCCGGCTTGTGCAGTAGTACCTCGTCAACCAGCACAGGCAAGAAAAGAGGAACCGGGACCGAACAAATAACCGCGACCAGCGCGATGAGGTTGCCCTTCAACAATCTGGGCCTGTGTTTTTTCACCTCGTCCAGGATCGCGGTCCAAGTCAGCGTTTCGTTCTGCGGGGTGTTCATCGTCGCTATTTCAACAGTAGTGTCGGTCCGAGCTTAGCCGGGCAAATCTCCCATCCGCAATGGTCACCCGTGTATTTATATAACACATTGTTTTATATGTGATATTTGCAAATACGCAGTATTGGCACGCATATTGCGCGGAAGAGGGCAAGATCCATCACATATCTTTGGAGTCTGCCATGACCGCCAGTGTCATCGACCTCGGCCGGCGCGAGATCCACCCGGAAGCCGCGACGCCGGAAAGCGCCATCGAACGCCGCTTCGCTCGAATCGCCCATGAACTGACCTCCCGCTGGAACGGGCTTGATATCGATGCCTACCTGGACAATCTGCTCATCGACACGCGCGGCAACCGCATGGGTTTCCCTGCGGATGTTCTGGAGGAAATCATGTTCCTGGCGGGCGTGCGCTGGTATCTGGGGAAGGTGATTGAGCCGGAAACCCTGGAAAGCCCCAAGGACGAATTCAGTTTTTGCACAGATGCATTTCGCCGCTGCGGTACCACTGGTTCGTGGGTGCTGACCTGAATTCGCGGCAGACCAGAGATACGAGCAGTGCAGGATAGAAACAAGGTGCCAACACGCCCCTTTCATGCGGCCAGAGGCCTGTTCGGGGTACACGCCCTCTGCAAGGGGTTCGAGGAGTCTCGGATAAGACACCTCTGAACACCAGGCGGCGCATCCGACCAGTTCCATGGCACAAGGAGTCAAAGCGGCAGCATCCATGCCGGCGCTAATTTCCGCTTTTATTTTCCGATAGAACTGGCTGAAGATCACGCCCAGAAGATCGTCGGCGCTGAACT